>CADAKW010000032.1 GCA_902788645.1 uncultured Lachnospiraceae bacterium | reverse complement strand
CGAAATGCTAAGATACTCTAGTGTGCCGCTCAACGAGGTTTTGTGAAATGCCGGAATATTTCCGGATACCATAGTTGGCGAGTAATGATAAGGAGGTGCAAAGATGTACGCAATTATTGCAACAGGTGGAAAGCAGTACAAGGTAGCCGAGGGTGATATCATTAACGTAGAGAAGCTTGCAGCAGAGGCTGGCGAGACAGTTACATTTGATAGTGTTCTGGCTGTAAACGACGGAGCTATGAAGGCAGGTGCTGACGTAGCAAATGCAAGTGTTTCTGCAACAGTTGTTAAGGAAGGCAAAGCAAAGAAAGTTATCGTTTACAGATATAAGAGAAAAACCGGATATCATAAGAAAAACGGTCACAGACAGGCTTATACACAGGTTAAGATCGACAAGATCAACGCTTAATCCGGTCTGATGACGGATAGAGATTCTGTGAGATTCACAGAAGGGTGACAGTATGATAGATGTTAAGATATTTCAGACTCCTTCCGGGGAGTATACAGGATTTCAGATGTCGGGTCATGCCGGATATGCTGAGTACGGTCAGGACATTGTATGTGCTGCCGTATCCGTCCTTGTGATCAATGCGATCAATTCCATTGATCAGTATACAGAGGATACTTTTGAAAATTCCGTTGATCCGGACACCGGTTCCGTGTTCTTTCAGATTACGGACAGGCCGGTCAGTACATCATCACAGCTGTTATTGAAATCACTTGTTCTTGGTCTGAATGGGATCGAGGACGAGTATGGAAAAAAACACATTAAAATTCGATTAGAAAAACAGGAGGGATAGAACCATGTTAAAGATGAACCTTCAGTTGTTTGCTCATAAAAAGGGAATGGGTTCTACTAAGAACGGTAGAGATTCCGAGTCTAAGAGATTAGGAGCAAAGAGAGCCGATGGACAGTTCGTACTTGCTGGTAACATTTTATACAGACAGCGTGGTACAAAGATTCATCCGGGCGTAAACGTTGGACGTGGCGGAGATGATACTCTGTTCGCACTTGTAGACGGCGTTGTTCGTTACGAGAGAAAAGGTAGAGACAAAAAGCAGGCTTCCGTATATCCGGTAGAAGCTAAATAAGACTTTTTGACCGGGAGATCCGGTTACCGATAAGGGGTTGCCACTGGCAGCCCCTATTTCTTACTTTGTAGAAAACAGAGGCTTTTCTGTAAAGTAAAAAACAGGGGCACAGTGAAAAGTGCCTGCGATGCACTTTACTCTTTTGTTATTAGGGATTTTGGTTTTAGAAAAGGAGGATATGATGTTTGCAGATAGTGCGAAGATAACAATACGATCCGGAAAAGGCGGAGACGGTCATGTGAGTTTCCGAAGAGAACTTTATGTAGCCGCTGGTGGTCCGGACGGTGGAGACGGTGGCCGGGGCGGCGACCTGATCTTTGAGGTAGATCCCCGTGTCAATACACTGAATGACTTTCGTCATATCCGGAAATATTTTGCCGGGGATGGCGAGCCGGGGGGCAAGAGGCGATGTCATGGAGCCGATGGTGAGGATATGGTGGTTCATGTGCCGGAAGGAACCGTTGTGCGGGAGGCTGAGACAGGAAAGGTCATTATTGACATGTCTCACGAGCACAAGAGAGAAGTGGTTCTGAAGGGCGGCAGAGGCGGCAAGGGAAATATGAATTATGCTACGCCGACGATGCAGGTACCGAAGTATGCCCAGCCGGGAAAGCCGGGCAGAGAGCTTGAGGTTATTCTGGAGTTAAAGACCATTGCGGATGTGGGACTCATTGGTTTTCCAAACGTCGGAAAATCCACTTTCCTGTCAAGAGTCAGCAATGCAAAGCCAAAGATTGCAAATTATCATTTCACCACGCTAAGTCCGATCCTTGGTGTGGTTGATCTGGAGGGAACCGATGGATTTGTCATCGCAGATATTCCGGGACTGATCGAGGGAGCCTCCGAGGGAGTGGGACTGGGACATGAGTTCCTGCGTCATATCGAGAGAACAAAGCTTTTTATTCATATGGTGGATGCGGCGTCTACCGAAGGAAGAGATCCTTTAAATGATATTCTGGTCATCAATAAAGAGCTGGAAAACTACAGCCCGGAGCTGATGAAACGTCCACAGGTGATCGCAGCCAATAAGACCGACGTCTTTTACGGAACCGAGGAGGACACCGTGATCACCCTTCTGAAGGAGGAGTTTGAACCAAAGGGTATTCCGGTATTTCCGATCTCCGCAGTCAGCGGAAAGGGTGTTAAGGAGCTTCTATATTATGTAAAGCAGCAGCTTGACCAGCTGGATCAGGAGCCGGTTGTGTTCGAACAGGAATATGATCTGGAGCAGGAGACCTTTAAGGATGAGCCATATACTGTGGAGTATGACGAGAAGGAAGGCATGTATGTGGTGGAGGGACCACGGATTGAGAGAATGCTTGGTTATACCAATCTTGATTCCGAGAAGGGCTTTGAGTTCTTCCAGAAGTTCCTGCGGACAAGCGGCATTGTAGATGAGCTGGAGAAGCTTGGCATCGAGGAAGGCGATACGGTACGGATGTATGGTCTTCAGTTTGATTATTTGAGGTGACAGTGTGAAAGAAATCCTTTTTGAAATTGGCATATGCCTTGCTTCGTCGGCTTTTTTGATGATCTATCACGAATGTGTGCGTCTGGTTGTTTATATGATCTGCCAGAGATCGGTAAAATGCTTTCGGACGGCACCATGGAAGGTCTGGAAGTATATTGATCCCGTTGGTCTGATCCTATCCCTGACAAGCATGGTTCCGGTTTCCAAGTCGTATTTTTTCCGGATAAGGGATGGTTGGGCCAATCTGTATCTGGGAATTGCCGGACTGCTTTCGCTGATCGCGGTTCTGGTGGGCAGCATTGCTGTGCTGCGGATAGGGTATGGCGGTATTGATGGGCTCAACCATCTGGTGCTGGATCATTGGTGGGATGCGATCCCTCCGATTTTTGTACAGTATCTTGCGATGCTCAGTGCCGGCATGCTTGTGGCCAATTTATTCCCCATCTCGACTTTTGACATGGGAAGGATCGTTGCGGGAGTATCTCCGGCAGGATATCTTGCGATACTCGAATCGGACGGGACATTAAAATTGATCTTTGTTCTGGTGGTTTTATTAGATATGATCCATTATGGAGTTTCACGGCTGCTCGTCCTGTTTTTGTAGGAAACGCAGCCGATTTGTGGGAAATGCCCGGGAGTAAGGATTATATGGAAAGGAATGCGGGATTAGTATGAGTTTATCGGTAAAGCTGGAAGCGTTCGACGGACCGTTGGATCTGCTGCTTCATCTGATCGAAAAGAATAAGATTGACATTTTTGATATTCCGATCGTGGAGATCACAGAACAATATATGGACTACGTTTCTAAAATGGAAACCAAGGACATGGATGTGATGAGCGACTTCCTGGTCATGGCAGCTACCCTTCTTAAGATCAAATCCAAAATGCTGCTCCCGGCACCACCAGCAGAGGAAGGTGAGGAGGAAGATCCGAGAGCTGAGCTGGTAGAGCGTCTACTCCAGTATAAAATGTATAAGTATGCTTCCTATGAGTTGAAGGACCGGCAGTTGGATGCCTCTCATATGGTATTCAAAAAGCCGACGATACCAAAAGAGATCGCAGAATATCAGGAGGAAGTAGATGTGGAGGCACTTCTTTCTGATGTAACGCTATCAAAGCTACAGCTTATTTTCCGGGACATTATGAAAAAGCAGGTTGACAAGATCGATCCGATCCGAAGCAAGTTTGGAAATATTGAGAAGGAAAAGATCAGTCTTGCGGACCGGATGCTACATATTGAGGAATATGCCATGGCTCACGGCAGATTTACATTCCGGGGGATGTTGGAGGAGCAGCACAGTAAGCTGATGCTGATCGTAACTTTCCTGGGGATTCTGGAACTGATGAAGGTGGGCAAGTTAAAAATAGAGCAGGAAAATATTTTTGATGATATTCTGATTACATATGTACCGGGTGTGAAGGATGTAGAGGTTGTGCCATCCAGTGGCGTGTGAAAATAAATTTTTCGGACGGCAGGATTTATGTCCTGGGCCTTAATTTAAGTTGGCGGGTTGAGAAAGGAATGTAGGTTTATATGGATAAGGAAATGAAAATAGCAGATTTGGAAGCGGTGATCGAGGCAATTCTGTTTACCATGGGAGAGGCTGTGGAGCTGGAGCGGATCGCAGCGGCAACAGAGCAGGATGAGGATACCTGCCGTCATGTGATCCGGAATATGATGGACCGTTATGCCGGAGATGACAGAGGAATACAGATCATTGAGCTGGACGGTGCTTTTCAGATGTGTACCAAATCCTCCATGTATGAGTATCTGGTCAAGATTGCCCATGTGCCGAAGAAGCATGTGCTGACAGATGTGCTTCTGGAGACCTTATCGATCATAGCCTATAAACAGCCCATCACAAAGCTGGAGGTAGAGCATATCCGTGGTGTAAAGAGTGACCATGTGATCAATAAGCTGGTGGAATACAAGCTGATCTGCGAGGTGGGCCGTCTGGACGCACCGGGTCGCCCGATCCTGTTTGCCACCACCGAGGAGTTTTTGCGTAACTTTGGTATTGAATCTCTGGAGGATCTGCCGGTGGTCAATCCGGAAAAGGTGGAGGACTTCAAGCTGGAGGCGGAGGAGGAGGTCCAGCTGGAGCTTGATATTGAGTTAGACCACAAAGAACATGAGGAAAAGACATCAGAAGCTGATTGAAATTCACTTAATGGATGAAAATAAAAAAATCAGGCGAACCTGTTTACAAACACATTTCAATGTGTTATTCTAAATAAGTTGTGATTACCGTCACTCGGATTTCGGAAACTCCAACCGGTTCTTAGTGACAGGCATATATTAAATTTTAGGAGGAAAAACAATGATTAGCAAAGAGCAGAAAGCAGAAATCGTAAAAGAGTATGGACGTACACCAGAGGATACAGGATCTCCAGAGGTACAGGTAGCAATCCTTACATTCCGTATCCGTGAGCTCACAGAGCATCTGAAGGAGAACAAGAAAGACCACCATTCAAGACGTGGTATGCTGAAGATGATCGGTCAGAGACGTAACCTTCTTGAGTACCTCAAGAAGAAAGATCTCGACGCTTACCGTGCACTGATCGAGAAGCTTGGTCTTAGAAAATAATTTTACACAATGAGGGATGAGGCACCTGAAAGGGTGCCTTGTTTTGCTAAGCCCCACAGGGCAAAAGGAAAGGAGATAATCATGGCATACAAAACATATTCCATGGAGCTTGCCGGAAGAACTCTGTCCATCGATATCGGACGAGTTGCAAAGCAGGCGAATGGTGCTGCTTTGATGCATTACGGAGACACAACGGTTCTTTGTACTGCTACAGCATCTGAGAAGCCACGGGAGGGAATTGATTTCTTCCCTCTGTCAGTAGAGTTTGAAGAAAAAATGTATTCTGTCGGAAAGATTCCGGGAGGTTTTAATAAGCGTGAGGGAAAGGCATCCGAGAATGCAGTTCTGACAGCGCGTGTTATTGACCGTCCAATGCGTCCTTTGTTCCCAAAGGATTACAGAAATGACTGTTCCCTGAACAACCTGGTACTCTCTGTTGATCCGGAGTGCCGTCCGGAGCTTGTTGCTATGATCGGTTCTGCTGTTGCAACAAGTATTTCAGATATTCCGTTCTACGGACCATGTGCTACCACACAGATGGGTATGGTAGACGGCGAGTTCATCGTAAACCCAAGCCAGGAGGTATGGGACAATGGTGATCTTCGTCTGACGGTTGCTTCTACTGCAGAGAAGGTTATTATGATCGAGGCCGGAGCCAATGAGATTCCGGAGGACAAGATGATCGAGGCAATCTACAAGTGCCACGACGTGAACCAGACCATCATTGCACTGATCAATCAGATGGTAGAAGAGATCGGTAAGCCAAAGCATGAGTATACAAGCTGTGCCATTCCGGAGGAGATGTTTGAGGAGATCAAAAAGATCGTTCCTCCTGCTGAGATGGAAGAGGCTGTATTCTCTGATGATAAGCAGACAAGAGAGGAGAATGTACGTCAGGTAACAGAGAAGTTAGCTGAGGCATTCGCTGAGAAGGAAGACTGGCTGGAGATTCTGGACGAGGCTGTATATCAGTACCAGAAGAAGACAGTCCGCAAGATGATCCTTAAGGATCACAAGCGTCCGGATGGCCGTGAGATCACACAGATCAGACCACTGGCAGCTGAGGTTGACCTGATCCCTAGAGTTCATGGTTCTGCCATGTTTACCCGTGGACAGACTCAGATCTGCAATATTACCACACTGGCTCCTCTTTCTGAGAAGCAGAGAATTGACGGACTGGATGCCAACAAGACTGAGAAGAGATATATGCATCATTATAACTTCCCTTCATACTCTGTTGGTGAGACAAAGCCGAGCCGTGGACCGGGACGTCGTGAGATCGGTCATGGTGCTCTGGCAGAGAAGGCATTGCTTCCGGTACTTCCAAGCGAGGAAGAGTTCCCATATGCAATCCGTTCTGTATCCGAGACCTTCGAGTCAAACGGTTCTACATCCATGGCATCTACCTGTGCATCCTGCATGTCATTAATGGCTGCCGGTGTACCGATCAAGAAAATGGTTGCAGGTATTTCCTGTGGTCTTGTAACAGGCGAGACAGATGACGATTTCGTACTGCTTACAGATATCCAGGGACTTGAGGATTTCTTCGGCGATATGGACTTTAAGGTGACCGGTACCGAGGATGGTATTACAGCTATTCAGATGGATATCAAGATCCACGGTCTGACCCGTCCGATCGTAGAGGGTGCCATCGCAAGATGCCGTGAGGCAAGAATGTTCATTATGGATACCTGCATGAAGCCGGCAATCAGCGAGCCTCGTGAGAAGGTTGGCCAGTATGCACCGAAGATCATCCAGATCATGATCGATCCACAGAAGATCGGTGATGTTGTTGGACAGCGTGGTAAGACCATCAATGCTCTGATCGAGAGAACCGGTGTGAAGATCGACATCAACGATGAAGGTCAGGTTTCTATCTGTGGTGAGGATGAAGCAATGATGAATGAGGCAAAGCGTCTCATTGAGATCATTACAACAGACTTCCATCAGGGACAGATCCTGGAAGGTGATGTGGTCAGCATCAAGGAGTTTGGTGCATTCATCGAGTTTGCTCCGGGCAAAGAGGGAATGGTTCACATCTCTAAGATCGCGAAAGAGCGCATCAACCACGTAGAAGATGTTCTGACTCTTGGTGACCATGTAAAGGTTGTATGCCTTGGCAAGGACAAGATGGGCAGAATGAGCTTCAGTATTAAGGATGTAAAATAATTTCTCAATGAATAAATAACCATAAAAAGGCAGAAAATGATAATGAAATATCATATTATTTTCTGTCTTTTTAATATATAGGAATTGCGAAGCAATTCTTGGAAGGCAAAACGCTGGTTTTATCCTTTTTATAAAGAGACGCAAGGGAGGAAGCAATGGAAGAAAATATCAAGGAATATGGAAATATGATGCTGCAGGATGAAAAAGGACATAAGATACAGATGATCTCCATCATTGGGGAGATTGAGGGACACGAATGTTCCTCAAATACAACGAAGACGACGAAATATGAGCATCTGCTGCCAATGCTGGCATCTTTAGACTGCACCAGACAGGTGGACGGAGTGTTGTTTGTGGTCAATACCATCGGGGGAGACGTGTCATGTGGCCTTGCATTGTCGGAAATGATCGCATCCCTGTCCAAGCCGTCGGTTGCTTTGGTGGTGGGCGACAGTCATTCCATTGGTGTTCCTCTTTCTGTGGCAGCAGATTATACGGTGATCGCACCGTCGGCAACAGTCATTATCCATCCGGTGCGTATGAGCGGTCAGGTGCTGGGGGCTCCGCAGACCTATGAATATTTTCAGTTGATCCAGGACCGGATCACGGGATTTATTGCGGATCATTCCGGGATTCCACAGGACAAACTGGAGAGCATGATGGTAAAGCCGGGAATCCTGACGAGAGATCTGGGAACGATCCTGGTGGGAAAGCAGGCGGTAGATTGCGGTCTGTTCCAGCAGGTGGGAGGCATGCATGATGCGTTAAAAAAGCTGGGAGAGTTGATTGGAGACGGAGAAAAGACTAAATAATATATAAATACATGAAATTAATAATAGCTATAAAATGAATGTGCTTGACTGTGATGGATATTATAATGTATAATTAAACAACATTATAAAGAAAAATGAATGAATTCTGCAAAAATCAGAAAAATATTGTTTTAAATTAACCAAAAAGAGTATATTATAATATTGTAACTTTATTCAGGGGAGAGAGGGGCAAGTGCATGTTAATTCAATTTACAGTGGAAAACTTTTTATCTATTAGGGATAAGGTATATTTGAGCCTTGAACCATCAAGTGATAGTGAACATCCGGAGAATCTTATTGTAAAAGGAGATCATAAGGCAGTTAATTTAGTGGCTATTTATGGAGCAAATGCTTCTGGAAAGAGTAGTTTATTTAAAGCAATCGCTATTGCTTTAAATATGATAAAAAATTCAAATAATGTACAAATTACAGATAAATTGCCTGTTGTACCATTCAAGTTTGATTTTGAATCAAGGAATCATCCTACATTTTTTGAATTTACTTTTATTGCAGGAGATGGTAAGAAATATATTTATGGGTTTAGCGCAACAACAGAAAAGATAGTTGAAGAATATCTGTATTGCTACAATACAGCAAAGCCAACTTTATTGTTTGATCTGAAGGAAGAAAAAGAACCTAAATTTAACAGAGCATTTAAGGTTAAGCTCGAGACAGCCTATCAGATGAATACGTTTAATAAATTGTTTTTGGCTACTGCAACAACATGGAATGTAGAATGCACGAAGATGCCTTTCGAATGGTTAGCACAGGCAATGGATACTTTTACAGATGTTATGGAATTAGGTGGAGCTGCAGTTGATAAGTATCGTACTGATGAAAGCAAGAAATATATAGAGTTTACAAAGAACATTTTAAAGCAGGCTGATATTAATATTAGTAGTATTGAAGTGGATACCAAAGAAGGAAAAAAATATGATGTTGAAATTACAACAGGGCACACAGTTGTAGATGAGAAGGGAAAGAAAACAGAATTTTTACTTACACTTCAAGAGGAGTCCGTTGGAACTCAATTATTGTTCTTTTATGGTCCGTTATTGAAGGATGCATTTGAAAAGGGGAAGACAATTATTCTTGATGAAATTGATAAAAGTATGCATCCGAGTTTAGTCAAATTTATTATGAATCTTTTTAGAGATCCGGACATAAACAAAAAAGGAGCTCAGTTGATTGTAACAACGCATGAAACGGGAATTCTTTCTTTGAATATGTTTCGAAGAGATCAGATTTATTTTACAGAGAAGGATTCCCAAAATGGTGTAACGGATTTGTATTCTCTTGATGAATTTTCTGTTCGAAAGACAGAAAATATTGAAAAAGGTTATTTGATGGGAAGATATGGAGCAATCCCATTCCTTCAGGCAGGGGAGGTACTTTGAGTGAAAGAAAGAAATTTTCAAAAGAAGAAGAGAAATGATGTCAAACGTAAAAGGAAGCCGGTAATGATTTTTACCGGAGAGGGAAAAAATAAAACAGAAAAACAGTATTTTCTTTCGTTTCAAGAGCAACACGGAAAATATTCCATTCAATTTGTGAATACAGGCTTTGATACGGATCCGGCAGGTATGCTTAAATCTATGGAATCTGCATGGAAAAGATATGAATTGTCAGTAAAGAATGGAGATAAGGCATATATTGTATTAGATGTGGATTGTAGTCTACATAAGATGCAATTAGTAAAAAAATTACAGGAATCTTCAAAGAATATTCGTTTTATTGTATCAAATCCATGTATTGAAGTATGGTTTATTTTGCACTTTAAATATACAACACATCAGTTTAAGGACAGTAAAGAACCGAAACGTGAATTGGCAAAATATATACCTGGATATGAAGAAAATATGAATGTGTCAGAATTTCTTCGGCCACGTTTGGAAGAGGCGGAAAAGAATGTAGAGAAGTTAATATTGCATTTTGAATCTTTAGATATTAAATGGGGAAGTATTGATTGTAATCCGATGACTGATGTTATGGAAATATTGAAAGAGTTAGATGTAGTGTAGAAACAGGAAAATAAAACCATTAATCTTACGGGAGCTACAGGGAGGTTTTACATGCGGATTGCTTTAGCACAAATGAAAAATATAGGGAATATGCAGGATAATCTGAACAAAAGCATAGAACAAATACGGGAGGCAGCCCAAAATAACGCGGACCTGATCTTGTTCCCGGAGGTTCAGCTGACAGAATTCTTTCCGCAATATGAAGGAAGAGATGCGTCAAAATATCGTTTGGAGATTGATTCGGAGGAGATCCAAAGGCTTCAAAGTGCCAGCAGGGAATGCTCGATCATGACCGTGCCCAATATTTATCTGGAAGAAAACGGAAAAGCATATGACGCGAGTTTATTCATCGGGCGGGATGGTGAGATAAAAGGGATTCAGAAAATGGTTCATGTTGCGCAGGCGTATCAGTTTTATGAGCAGGATTATTATACACCTTCGGACGATGGATTTCAGGTGTTTGATACAAGCTTTGGAAAAATAGGGATTGTTGTATGCTTTGACAGGCATTACCCGGAAAGTATCCGGACGGAAGCTCTTATGGGGGCGGATCTTATACTGATCCCTACTGTAAATACAAAGTCAGAGCCATCCGAGATGTTTGAATGGGAGTTAAGGGTTCAGGCATTTCAAAACAGTGTTATGGTTGCCATGTGCAACAGAGTCGGACGTGAGGGAGAGATGGACTTCTCCGGCGAGTCGATCGTGGTGGACGCCAATGGAAATGTGGCCGCAAAAGCAGGAGATCAGGAGCAGATCCTATATGCGGATATTGATCTGTCTGAATCGGGGAAGATCAGAAGTAGCAGACCATATACGAGCCTTAGAAGAAAGGAATGGTATTTATAGTAAAGGTTTTTTTAGATCAGAAACGCCGGATGTCTGCATTTCTGCAGGACACCCGGCGTTTGTTAGATTTTAAGTTTTAAAGAATAAGTTAGATTTGCCAGAAATTATATTCTGTGTGATTGTTAATCGATGTAACCTTTACTTGAGCCATTGGTATAGAGGACGGTACCATCGCTTTTGACAACCTGCATTGCTCCCCAATTCCAGTAATCTTTAATAGTGAAGCCCGGATTATCACAAATTACCTTTGATACTCCATAAAATGCGTGGTATTCGATGGAAGTAACACTGTTAGGAATTGTGATAGTTAGTCCGGTACAGCCTACAAATGCACATCTTCCGATTTCAGTAACACTATCCGGAAGTGTCATAGTTCCTCCGCAACGTTCCTCAAATGCATAATCTCCAATTCTGGTAATGCCATCTGGGACATTAGCGTGACGGCCGAGCAGCAGAATATTATTGATAATGACTTTATCTGTACAAAAATCATTCCACCATGGTGTGCCTTGAAATGATTCATAAGTAAAGCCGGCTGCATTTTTAGCAATATCAATAGATGTCAGCCTTGAGCAGTATCGGAATACGTTTTCGCCAACGTAAGTAATGCTGTCCGGAATGTTGATAGAAGTGAGTCTGGAACATCCATAGAATGCTTCATCTCCAATATGAGTAATGCCATCAGGAAGAGTCATGGAGGTCAGGCTGGAACATCCATCAAATGCTCTGTATCCGATGTAAGTGATATCTTTCGGAATATTGATAGAAGTGAGTCCGGAACATCCATAGAATGCACCATCTCCGATGTATGTAATGCTATCCGGAAGCTTGATAGAAGTCAGTCCGGAACAGTTTTCAAATGCACCGTCTGCAATGACAGTGACTCCATCCGGGACATTAATGGAACAGGAATCTGTGTCATCAGTTTGGTTGTAGTCCAATAAAATATTATTGGAAATGACTAAACTATTGTCTTCACAAAGATTATTCCACCATGGTGTGTCACTAAATGTATTACGGTTGACAGTCGTTATATTTTTCGGAAGGTGAATGGAAGTCAGTTTGGAGCAGTTGCGGAACGCGTACTCTCCAAGCTGGGTAACACTATCCGGGATAGTGATAGAGGTTAGATCGGAGCATCCGGAGAATGCGTACCATCCAATCTCCGTAATGCTATCCGGGATATTGATCGAGGCGAGTCCCTCGCAGCCGGAGAATGCCATATGTGCAATTTTAGTAATCCCGTTCGGAATAGTAACAGAAAAGGAATCTGTACTGTCATTTTTACTGCAAAGTAGCAGCATATCATTGACAATAACCAAGTCATTATTTTTACAAAGGTTATCTAACCATGCGGTACCGCCAAATGTATCGCGATCGAAACAGGTTACATTTTTAGGAATCTTGACAGAAGTGAGATTTGAGCACCCATAAAATGCTTTATCCCCAATGGTTGTAATGCCACTCGGTAATGAGATAGAAGTGAGGGCAGAACAATCCCTGAATGCCAATTCCCCAATTTCAGTAACATAGTCTGGAATATTGATAGAAGTGAGTCCGGAGCAACCATAGAATGCAGATTCTTTAATGGACATAACGCTATCCGGAAGCGTGATAGAAGTGAGTCCGGAGCAGTTGGAGAATGTCTTATTGGATCTCAGTAACACTATTTGGAATATAAACCGAAGTTAGTCCGGAACAGTTTTCAAATGTTTTTTCATTAATCTTAGTAATACCATCTGGGATATGAACCGAAGTCAATCCAGAGCAGTTCGCAAATGCTCCCCATCCAACAGAAGTAACACTATTCGGAATATAAACCGAAGTCAGTCCGGAACAGTTTTCAAATGCGTCACTTTCAATCTCAGTAACACTATCCGGGATATAAACAGAAATTAATCCGGAACAATTTTCAAATGCGTCGTATTTGATGGACGTAACACTATCCGGGATGGTGACAGAGGTCAAAGAAGTACAGTCAGAGAATGCATTTTTAGGGATGTCAATTGCGGTGTTTGCAATGACAAATTCACCGGATAAATCTTTATTCAGGATAGTAATGCCTTTTTCATCTATCTTTGTTTTGATGATATTGGTATCCCCGGGAAAAGCAGATGCACTCTCGATATAATGATTAATATCAATATCCCCGTCGCTGATCAATTGATCCCATGATTTAAGCAATGTTGTATGATCCTCGGAGCTGTACAGTCCCGGTGCGCACAAATCTGCCGGTGGCTGTGTAACGGCAGGGGTTGGCGGAATTGTCGGCACATTGCTGTTATCCGGAGCAGAGGCAGAATCTGGATTACTGCTGTTATCCGGGGTGGAAGTAGAATCCGGCTTACTACTATTGTTTGGAGTGTTTGTAGAGTCAGGCTTACTGCTGTTAGTTGGAGCCTTTGTAGGATCCGGTGTATTGCTGTTAGTTGGAGCCTTTGTTGGATCTGGTGTATTGTTGTTGGTTGGAGTCTTTGTAGAATCCGGCACATTGCTGTAGCTTGGAGCCTTTGTAGAATCCGGCGAATTGCTGTAGTTTGGAGCCTTTGTAGGAGCCGGCACATTGCTGTAGCTTGGAGTCTTTGTAGAATCCGGCGCATTGCTGTTAGTCGGAGCCTTTGTAGGAGCCGGAATGTTGCTGACAGCCGGAGTGCTTGAAGAGTCCGGAATATTGCTGCCCGGGGGTGTCGTTGCCTCCGGCTTATTAGAGCTGCCCGGGGCGGCAGATGTAGTTGTATTTGCTCCGGGTGTATTAGTTACATTGCTGCCCGGAGCGACAGAAGCTGTTGTATTTGCTCCAGGTGTATTAGTTACATTGCTACCCGGTGCAGTAGACGCAGTTGAAACTGTGTCAGTCATATTCTTTGTTGTTACCGTTACATTACATTTCAGCGTGGTCTTTTTGGTCACTTTGGCTGAAGTGAATTTTACGGTTATTTTAATGACAGCTTTGCCTGCTGTTTTTGCAGTTACCTTACCCTTTTGGGTGACTGCAGCGATTTTTTTATTGGTGCTGGTAAACTTCTGGCTGTGGATCTTTACTCCGGCAGTCTTTTTTACTTTAAGTGTCTTAGAAGCTCCCGGCTTCAGGGTAAGGCTGGTCTTTGAGAGTGAGACCGGCTTTTTGGCCGCACGGGCAGCAGATGGATCTACGGTTCCGCAGACAACCAGTGATGTGGCACACAGCCACGCGATTAGTTTCTTCTTCATTAGTTTTCTCCTTTCAGTGCGATAATGTAAAGTGATAGTACCATCATCAGAAGAAGTAGATAGAGATGGTATTTTTATGAAAATCCGGAATATAAGAAAAAGCTATGGCACACAAATAAAACCATAGCTATTCTTAAAACTCTGGTTTCTCACCAATCTCCTCCGGCAACAGGGAATAAAAAAGCCGGAGGAGCTCCAGTGAGAAAACCAAGAACGAGGTGTTAGTATGCGTCCACACCAACACCTCGTCATTATCATATCTGAAAGGCACAGACGTTGTCTGGCAATACAAAAAACGCTTCATATACAAAAGAGTATTGTAAAACAACTCTGATTTTTGTATAATAAAGCTGTGTGTATCGCAGACGTAGTCTGTTTACCATACTTTGCCCACTGTTGCTGCCAACAACAGTGGGTGGTACACCTGTTTAGTTCTTGAATTTTCTCGCCTATTATTTTAGCATATCTGTTTTCATTGTACAAGTACAAAAAATCATCAAAAGCAGGATATCTCATAATTTTCATCGGACAAGCAGTCATTGTTTTCGTATTAGAGAATGGGAGAAAAACTTTTGTATATATTCTAAGCAATATCGTGTCACACACGGCATTTTTCATTTTCTGCCGCGTACCAAACGGCATTTCCCGGAACTCTATTGTCATGTCTTTGTTTCCCTGTTATACTGGCAAAAATTAAAGGATAACAGGAGGGGGTTACAGGCAGTCAGGTATTTCAAAGAGACAGAAGGAGGTTTTGGAGAAATGTGTAAAACAGTAGAGGATTATGCGAGAAAACGCGAAAAAATAGGACGGGAAGAGGGACGTTCCGAGGAAAGAATGAATGCGATACGAAAAATGCTCCAAAGCGGATTATCCCGGGAGCTGATTCTTTCTATGGATTATTCTGAAACCGGGCTGGAAGCTGCCGAGAAAGAGTTACTGACGCAGATATAGGGGATTAATGTTTGAGAAATGGCTGTCTCACAAATGTGGGACAGCTTTTTGATATATGCCTCATTTGTCGATTTGCGGCAATCTGCCGTATTTTTTCGAATATGAGTCTATTTGCAATTCCAAAGAAAAAACGCTATAATAAGAAGCTAAGGTTAAAATGAGATGGAAAGCACAAAGGAGGAAATGATATGTCTCTATGGAAGGCAATTTTGCTTGGATTAGTACAGGGTTTGACAGAATTTTTACCGGTGAGCAGCTCCGGGCATCTGGTGTTGATCAAACAGCTTCTTCACGTGGATCTGGAGAGCGGCGGGATGTTTTTTGATGTCATGCTTCATTTTGGTACCTTACTGGCAATCTTTGTGGCATTCTGGAATGACATCAGTCATTTGATCCGGGAGGGCTTTCATATTTTAGGAGATAGTTTTTCCAATGTGGGTCGTTTTTTTCAGAATCTTACCGGAAAACAGCGTCCTTATCATAAAGTAGTCCGGAGCTCTTATCGTAAATATGTGATGTTGGTGATCGTTTCAACGATACCCACAGGACTGATCGGCGTGATCTTTAAGGACTATGTGGAGCAGGCCAATGAGATCGCATTGGTGCCGGCATGCTGTCTGCTTGTGACGGCAGTTTTTCTTGTGATTGCGGATCTGGTGGAGCCAGGGAGCAAAAAACCAAAGGATATCCGCTATGGAGAGGCAGCGCTGGTGGGAGTATCTCAGGGGATCGCAACTTTACCGGGAGTGTCCAGATCAGGAACCACGATCACAGCATGTCTTCTTTGTGGTTTTGATAAGAGGTTTGCGGTGAAGTATTCCTTTATTATGTCAATACCGGCAGTTTTGGGAGCTGTGTTATTGGAGATCGGGGATCTTTCTTCTCTGGCTTTGACACAGACTGATGTTTTGTATTGTATTATTTCTATGTTGGTAGCGGCGGTTTCCGGTTATCTGGCGATCCGTTTTATGATGGGGCTGATCAGGGGAAAGAGATTTAAGTATTTTGCAATTTACTGTGCAGTGGTTGGTATTATATCGATCATTGCATCTGTTCGGGCGTAGAAATTAGTGTGGGAATATGATCGAAATTATAAAAGGTATCTGATATTGCATATATTATGCTGATCAAATGGTTTTTGAGATATCAGTAAATTGAGATATATAAAATGTAGAAATAGAAATGAGGAAGAGTATGGCAGCGGCAAGGAAATCATCAGCAAGGGCAACCGGGAGTCAGACGAGATCCGGGACAGCGGGAAAGAGCAGCACGGCGAAACGTAAAAGTTCCGGAGCGGCAGGTACGGCATCCAGGAGGAATACATCAGGAAGAAAAGCGTCATCTAACGGAAAAAATTCTGCCGGCAGAAAGAGTACGGCTGGCGGCAGAAAAACGTCCGGGACGAAGAATACAGCAAGACAACATAAAAGAACTGCCGATGAGATCAATACATATAGGGATCAGCTGGCGTTTGAGACGGGGATTACGATTCTTGTGCTGTCAATCATCAGTATCTTTTTGTATTTGTGCTTTTTGGGCGTATGTGGAAAGATCGGCATTGTTCTCACAGGGATTCACTTCGGATTATTTGGATGGATTTCCTGGCTGACGCCGGCAATGGCAGTCATTGGCTATGTATTTGCGGTTGTCAATGCCGGAGACCGCAGGGTTCCACGCAAGATCATCAGTGCGGGAGTTTTAGTGGTTCTTTTGGGGGCATTGACGGAACTGATCTTTCAACAGGAGATCCTGACGGAATATTTTACGAGCAATCATGTATTGCACCATGAATATTTCAAATGTCTTTATATGTCACTGGAGGATGTGGCAAAGCACGGAAAGAGCAGCGGTGGTATTATCGGACGCGGCATAGGGACCGCATTGTCTTCCGTGATCGGTAAGGGAGGCGCGGCTGTTGTGCTTCTGGGCTTGATCCTGCTTTGTGCATATATTTTTCATGGTTTGGAAATGATGGCGTCTCTTCGCAAGAAAAATGCTTATAAGGAGCAGATGGAGGAGGAATACGACCGTTTTGTGCAGGAAGAAACGGATTATAGAGAGCCTTCTTACCGTGTAATTCCAAAAAGCAGGCGGGCAGATCAGGCAGCTTCCAATAGAGCCGGAATGCCTTTGCAGGCAGTAGATCTGCAGGCGGCAGGCAGACGGCTGGATGAAATTGAGGCCAGAGAGAAGCAGGAACGGATTGCGGCAAAGGAACAAAAGGAAAAACTCAAAAAGATAGAAAAAGAGAAGAAAAAAGAGCAGGCGGCGGCAGCAAAGGCATGGGAGGCAGCGAAGCCGGAGAATCAGAAGGAGACACCGGAGCTTAGTATTCCTGCAGGAATGCAGGAGATTGTCGGTGAGGAGAATGTTGCTCCCGGGGGTGATGCGGAGCAAAAGCGTCCGGAGCCACAGAAGATGACGGCCGAGGTTGAGAAGAGGTCTGCAGTTTCCGCTTCGGAGCCTTTGGAGAATGAGCCGGTACCTGAGAAAAAGCCGGAGATGGATATTCCAATTTACCGGGAGGAAATGAATCATAAATTCCGCAATGGGGCAGATTCTGTGCAGGACGAGCAGGCAGCGTCTGGAAAGTCTTCGGTGGGAGAAGGCTCTGCTGGAGCCGGTTTGTCAGGGACGACACCGGCTGTGACCGGGAAAGCAACAGCGTTAGATACTGAAACAGCTGGGCTGGCACAGGCAGCTGCAGGAGCGGATGCGGCGTTTGCCGGGGCGCCGGTTTCTACAGCATCTGCGGTCTCTTCTAATGTGCCGGGCAGTGTGCCGCGGAAGAAGTCTGCACCAAAGAAGCAGTCTTCTCATGGACGGATCGGTGGAGACGATTATGTATCTAAATCTGATACTTTTAATGCACTAAATGACAGTAAGGTAGATCAGGAGAAAATACCGTATCAGTTTCCACCAATCGATCTGTTAAGTCTGCCAACGAAGCAGGAGAGCAGCGGGGCAAGTGATAAGGATCTCAGAGAAACAGCCATGCGCTTAAAGGACACCTTGCAGAGCTTTAATGTAGAGGTGGAGATGGGCGCTGTGACCTGCGGACCGACTGTTACCCGTTACGAGGTGCTTCCGGCACAGGGTGTACGTGTCAACAAGATCACCAATCTGGCGGATGACCTGAAGCTGAGTCTGGCGGCTCCAAGTATTCGTATTGAGGCGCCGATCCCAGGCAAGTCGGCAGTGGGAATCGAGGTGCCAAATGAGAAGCCAAGCTCGGTACATTTCCGGGAACTGCTGGAGGGCGAAGCGTTTGAAAAGGCAAAGAGTCCGGTGGCATTTGCTGTGGGTAAGGATATTGGGGGCAAGGTCATTGTGACGGATATTGCTAAAATGCCTCATCTTCTGATCGCCGGAGCAACCGGCTCCGGTAAGTCGGTCTGCATCAATACGCTGATCATGAGTATCTTATATAAGTCGGATCCGAATGAGGTGAAGCTTATTATGATCGATCCGAAGGTGGTAGAGCTTAGCTGTTACAACGGTATTCCACATCTTTATTGTCCGGTTGTTACAGATCCGAAGGAAGCGGCCGCTTCCCTGAACTGGGCAGTCAGGGAAATGATGGATCGTTACAATAAGTTTAAGGAACTGGGTGTCCGTAATATTGCCGGATATAATGAGAAGATCAAATCGGTTGAGAATGCTGAAGCGGCCGGTTATACCCATATGCCGCTGCTTGTGATCATTGTGGATGAGTTTGCGGATCTGATGATGGTTGCGTCCAAGGAAGTGGAGGATGCGGTATGCCGTCTGGCACAGCTTGCCAGAGCTGCCGGTATTCATCTGATCCTGGCGACCCAGAGACCATCGGTTAATGTCATTACCGGTGTGATCAAGGCGAATATTCCTTCCCGTATTGCTTTCTCGGTATCCTCTGCCATTGATTCCAGAACGATTCTGGATAAGGGCGGTGCAGAAAAGCTTCTGGGAAAGGGCGATATGCTTTTCTTCCCTTCCGGTTATTCAGAGCCGGTGCGTCTGCAGGGTGCCTTCGTATCGGATAAGGAAGTATCGGATGTGGTTGCATTCCTGTGTAATAACAATGAGACGCCGGTATACAATGACAAGGTGACGGAGATTGTAGATATTCCTGCCGGGGCAGACAGTGCTTCGGAGGAAAAGAAGTCTGATGTGGATGAATATTTTGAGGATGCGGGACGTTTTGTGATTGATTCGGGAAGAGCTGCGGCAGGACAGCTGCAGCGGAAATTCTCCATTGGTTTTAACAGAGCCGGCCGTATCATCGACCAGTTAAATAAAGCCGGTGTTGTGGGACCGGCAGTGGGAACAAAGCCTCGTCAGGTGCTGATGACCATGGAGCAGTTTGAAGCGTATCTGGGACATGGTGACAGCACAGGTGATGCTGCAGCGTCTGAGGATGAATTTGCACTGGCGCAGGAATTTGCGGATCAGGAGGAGGCTTATCATGCAGAATAATGATAAGAAGAATGGGTATAAGGGGCTGCTGGTGACCAATGCATTTCTACGGACCGGAAAGTTTGTGGAGCATTATGAATGGCTGCGGGAGGCGGCACTTCGACTGGGCATGACTCTGGATATTATAGAAAATGCAGAGAGACTTCTATTGCTGGAAGAGGAGCCTGAGTGGCTGTCGGCATATGATTTTGTGATTTATTGGGATAAGGATATTCCCTATGGAAAGAGTCTGTCCATGTTTGCGGACAGACTTGGAATCCCTGTCCTGAATCCGGTGGAGGCAGTGGGAGTCTGTGATGATAAGTGTGAGACATATCTGCGGCTTGCGGCCTGGAATGCAGCGCATCCGGAAGAAAGGATACGCTTGCTGCCGACGATTCCGGCTCCTATGACCTATGCAAATATCGGATATACAAAGACCGATTTTTTGGACACCGTGGAGGAACGTCTGGGATATCCCATGATCGTCAAGGAGTGTTTTGGTTCCTTTGGTATGCAGGTATATATGGCTCAGGACCGGAAGATGCTGGAGCAGCTTACGGAAAAGCTGGCAGGAAAGCCATTTTTATATCAGAAATATCACCGGTATAGCAGTGGCCGCGACGTGCGCTTGCAGGTGGTGGGCCGTGAGGTGGTGGCTGCCATGGAGCGTTACTCGGAAAACGGAGATTTTCGCGCCAATATTACCAATGGAGGAAGTATGAAGCCTTATACACCGTCCAAGGAAGAAAGTGCCCTGGCTGTTTTGACGGCCCGGGTTCTTGATCTTGATTTTTGCGGTGTGGATCTGTTGTTTGACGAAGAGAGCGGCCAGGCAGATATTGTGTGTGAGGTCAATTCCAATGCGCATTTCAAAAATATTCATACCTGTACCGGAGTCAATGTGGCAGAAAAGATAATGGAGCATATTCTGAAGCTTTTAGAGGATAGAAAACAGACTCCGGCGGGGATGGTGCGCTCATGAAAAAAGCATATCTGATCTATGAAGAACAAGAGGCGAAGAAAAATCACGGATTAATTGAAATGTTTCAACAAGCAGGAAAAGAAAAGGATATTGATTTTTCCTTTGTATCAAAGGAGGATTATCAGACATGCTCCGAAAAAGTAATTCCTGATCTTGTATTAAACCGGACAAGAGATCCGGGGGTAAGCCGCTGGTATGAGGAGCGGGATATTCCGGTATACCATAACAGCCGTCTGGTGGAGCTTGCCAATCATAAATATAAAATGATGGCGTATTTTCAGGAGCACTTGCCGGAGGAGATATTAAAAGAAAAGTGGTGTCCGGCAACGGTTTTTCTGACGGATCCGGCACAAATGGGAAACATAAGCAATAGTACTATAGAAAATACAGAAATAGTGAAATGCTCCCCGGATCATATTGGTACTGCTACACCGGAGGAGTTGCAGCATGGTGTGATCAAATCCGTATCCGGCCACGGAGGAAATGAAGTGTTTCTGCTGCAAGAGCAGGAAAAATGGAGGGATATTCTGGCAGGACGGGAAGTGGTGATTCAGGAAAAAATTGAATGCCACAGCAGGGATCTGCGGGTTTATGTGCTGGCAGGGAATATTTATTGTGCCATGCTCCGGGAAGGAAAAAAGGATTTCCGGTCAAACTTTTCTCTCGGAGGAAGTGTCCGTGAAATGGGACTCACCACAGCACAGAGAGAATATATTGACTGCTTTATCAAGTGCCTGCCGGATTATTCTGCGGGGATGTACAGTATTGATTTCCTGCCGCTGCCCGATGGCAGGCTGATCTTTGATGAGGTGGAGGAAATGGTGGGATGCCGTATGCTTTATCAGTATACGGAGCATGATATTGTGAGGGACTACGTTGCATATCTCTCCGGAAAGTGTTGATTGTGTTTTGTTGCGAATTTGTGATATAATGAACCCTAAAGGGTTCATATTAGGAGTTTCTTCGAAACTCCGTCATGCGCAGAAATCGTGCGCTGATATATGATGCTA
>CADAKW010000031.1 GCA_902788645.1 uncultured Lachnospiraceae bacterium | reverse complement strand
GCATTATAGTGGGCAACGGTCTCTACCTCGCCCTCATCCAGCAGCAGGGCGGATTTTAAGAGAGCTTCACCGTAACCGGTAGAGCAGGAACGCACGATACGGGCGCCCTCCGGCATCAGCTCATAAATTTCCTTGATGGATTTAATGGCAGTTTTTAACGGACTGCCGTTATTATTGCTGTAGAAGGAATAAAGAAGGCTTCCGTCCTCCCCGATCACTGCTACCTTTGTGGTGGTGGAACCGGCATCAATACCAAGGAAGAGATCTCCCTGATAAGAAGCAAAGTCACCCTTCTTGACATCATTTTCGGAATGTTTCTTTAAGAAGTCATTATATTCTGCCTCGTCTTTAAACAAAGGCTCCAGACGGGCAACCTCAAATTCCATGTCGATCTTTTTGGCTAAAACATCATTTAACTGACTGAGAGATGACATACATTCGTCGGTTTTTGCATTCATTGCAGCACCGGATGCCGCAAACAGATGAGAATGCTCCGGCGCAATGATCGCATCTCCGGAAAGGTTTAATGTACGGATAAAAGCCTGTTTTAACTCCGTGAGGAAATGCAAAGGACCTCCTAAGAAAGCAACATTTCCACGGATCGGCTTACCACAGGCAAGACCACTGATGGTCTGATTGACCACTGCCTGAAAAATAGAAGCCGACAGGTCTTCCTTGGTAGCACCCTCGTTGATCAGAGGCTGGATATCTGTTTTGGCAAATACACCGCATCTGGCAGCGATCGGGTAAATAGATTTATAATTTTTGGCATATTCATTGAGACCGGCGGCATCTGTCTTGAGCAGGGTAGCCATCTGGTCGATAAAGGAACCGGTACCACCGGCACAGATTCCGTTCATTCGCTGGTCAATACCACCTGTGAAATATATGATCTTGGCATCCTCGCCACCAAGCTCAATGGCAACGTCGGTGCGGGGAGCATAGTCCTTCAGGGATGTTGCTACAGCGACAACCTCCTGAACAAAGGGAACATTCATATGCTTTGAAAGGGTCAGACCGCCGGAACCGGTAATGACCGGGGAAACCGGAAGATCTCCCAGCTCCTTTAATGCCTGCTTGGTTATGGAAGCCAGTGTTTCCTGAATATTGGCATAATGACGCTGGTAATCAGAAAATATGATCTCACCCTCAGGGTTTAAAATAGCAATCTTTACTGTAGTGGAACCAATATCGATTCCCAGTGTATGACATGGTAATTTCATAAGATATTTCCTTTCTTCCTTCGTTGTCCTTTTAATAAGAAAGTGCGACATCAAAAATATCGCCATATTTTCCTATTATATGACAAAAAAAAATTGATTGCAAGCAGTCTGTCACCAATAACATAAATTGAGAATATAATGAAAAAGGAAAGCATAGAAAGGTGCATGAAAGCTATGGAACATTGTAACGGTATTATGCATACAGTCAGATCGGGAGATACCCTGTATTCTATCAGTATGGAACATAAGGTGCCATTGGCACTTTTACTTCGGGCAAATCCTTATGTGGATGTGTATAATCTTCAGGTGGGAGAAACCATATGTGTACCGGTAAGGGGAAACGCACAGGGAATGATGCCGCCGTATGGAAGCTCCTGCAGCAAGTGGGAGGTTCGGGATGCAGTGCCTGTGACGGCAGAGGAAAAACGGGACGAAAGGAAGATGCCGGAGGAGCGGGAGAACCGGGCAGAGCAGACAACGATGGAGAAAAACAGCGAAACAGCGGAGGAGAGTACAGGGAAAGAGGAAAGTATGGTAATGGAGGGTACAGAACAGAAAAAGGAGGAGCGTAAGGGGAATGTGTATGTGACAAAGGAAGGGGATTCTCTGGAGGATATCCTTGGTGTTGACAGGATTTTGCTGCAGCCGGGAATAACATTTTATCGACAAAAGTAGAGTAATCTGTGTCTTGACAAAGAAAACGCGTATCAATAGAATAGATGATATTGGAACATTTATTTCCAATATCATCTGTTTATGGATGAGAATGGATTGAGAAGACAGTACCTGCAGGAATACTGCAGGGATGGGAGGATTATGAATCAACTACTAAATAAGCTGGAACGGAAATTTGGAAAATACGCAGTGCCGGATCTGATCAAGTATGTGATCGTGTTATATTGTGTGGGTGCTGCATTGGGACTTATTAATGAGAATATTTATTACAGCTATCTTTCTTTAAATGTAGAGGCAGTGCTTCATGGACAAGTCTGGAGACTGGTGACATATCTTATTGAGCCATACGGTTTCAATCCGGGGATGGGATTTATCGTGAGTATCCTGTTTTTTGCGATTCAGGTAAACCTGTTCTTTTTATTCGGAAGGTCTCTGGAGCGGGCATGGGGGACTTTTCGGTTTAATATGTACTTCATCAGTGGATGGCTTCTGAATATAGTAGCAGCGTTTATTTTGTATGGAGCACTTCACTCCACATGTTATCTGTCAGGTTTTCAGTATATTTACTGGTCTATGTTTTTTGCTTTTGCGGCAGAAAATCCCAATATGGAATTTTTGTTCTGGTTTGTACTGCCGATCAAGGTGAAATGGCTTGCAATCCTTGATGCGGCATATCTGTTATATAATGTTTTTGAAAATTTTGTGGCAGGCTTCTCTTATCTGAACAAAGGCATGCCGGCTATGGCAGGAGTCGCATTCAGTGGAGCACTTGCGATTGTTGTGGCAATGGCCAATTTTCTGGTATACTTTTTATCGAGCCGTGATTACCGCAGGATATCGCCGGGAGATATTAAACGGCGCCGGCATTTTAAAAAGCAGGTACAGCAGGCAAAGCGTCAGAATGGTGGAGCAAGACACCGGTGTGCTGTCTGTGGCAGAACAGAGCTGGATGATGATACACTGGATTTCAGGTTCTGTTCAAAATGTGAAGGAAATTATGAATATTGTTCCGATCATTTATTCACACATCAACATGTCAAGAAGCATGTTTAATATAAATTGATAACAATAAAGGAGAAAAACTATGGGGATGATTAATGCTGTAGCAATCGTGGGATTCATCATCATGCTTGCTATGTACTTTCCGGTCAGCAGCTTTTTGAGAAACAGAAAAGTTGCGGTGGAAACAGGAGGAGCGGTTCTCCGTTCAAAAAACAAAACACGCGCAGGAAAAGGAAAAACAAAAAACAGGACGGAGATGGTCCGCGTGGAGAATCCACAGGATCGTTCCATTGGCCTGACCATATTTGTGGCTGTTATGATCATAGCGTTTTTGCTTCGTGTGATCATTGGAGGAATCTATCATGGACATGAGCAGGATATGAGCTGCTTTATCGCATGGGCAGATATGGTTTACAATGATGGTTTTCATAAGTTTTATGAGACGATGACGGAGGGATATCCGCCTGGATATATCTATATCTTATATGTGATCGGATGGCTGCGTCATTTGTTCAGTATCCCATGGGATTCTGCTACAAGTGATATTCTCACCAAAATGCCGTCTATTCTTACAGATCTTGGAATGGGATATCTGATCTACAGAGTTGCATCAGAAAAATTCCGTGAGACAGGTGCAGCACTTTTGGCTGCAGTGTATCTGTTTTGTCCGGCAATTCTTTTGGACAGTGTTGTCTGGGGACAGACCGACAGTATTTATGTTGTATTTCTGGCATGGATGTTCTATCTCATCGCCAAGAAGAAGCTGATCCCTTCTTATTTCCTGTTTGCATTGGCTATTTTACTTAAACCGCAGGCGATGATGTTTGCGCCGGTGCTTATTTACGGAATTGTCGATCATGTTTTTCTGGATGATTTTTCGTGGAAAAAATTCGGAATCAATCTGGGGATGGGGCTGGCAGCAATCCTGTGTATGGTGATCGCTGTACTGCCGTATGGTCTTCAGAAGGTTATCTCTTTATATACGACCACAGTAGGATCTTTTAAGTATGCATCTGTAAATGCATATAATTTCTGGACCTTATGTGGAAAGAACTGGATCAGCCAGTCGGAAATGAAGTTTGGGCTGAGCTATCAGACATGGGGAACGATTTTTATTCTTCTGATCGTGATCGCAACAGCATTTATTAACTTCCGATGCAAAAAGACAGCTGCAAAATATAATTACATAGGAGCAGTGCTTATTATTGGTATCTTTATGTTTTCCGTACGTATGCATGAACGTTACATGTATCCGGCGATGGCATTTCTTCTCATGGCGTACATTATGAAACCGCGTCGTGATGTATTTATACTGTATTGTCTGTCTGCGATGCACTTCTTTTACAATGTGGCTCATGTACTCTTTAAGTATGATGCGACGAATTATGACTGGCACAGTCCGATCCTGTTCTCTATTTCGCTGCTCGGAATGGCAGTGTTTGCATTTATGGTTTATACCACGATCCGTCACTACTGGAAATATGAGACGGAACAGCAGGAAAATGAGATCATCAATAAGGAGACTGTCAGAAAGGTTGTGACAAATAAGTCTGAATCAAAGCAGGTGATCAGACCTTCCTCCAAGCTGGCCAGAATGACAAAGAAGGATTACATTGCCATGGGCATTATCACTTTGGTCTATGCGGTGATCGCATTTGTGCATCTGGGTAACATGAAAGCTCCGGAAAACGACTATTCTGTGGTGACAAATGGAGTTGTTGTGGCAGATCTGGGACAGGATGTAAACCTCGGAAAGATGGCGGAATATCTTGGATATCAGAACAATCCGAAATATCTGGTTGATTATTCTTCTGATGGTACAAACTGGACTACATTGTTTGGAGCAGACAATCCGTGGGATGCAGGCTCTGTCTTTTGCTGGAATTACACGGATTTAAATATTACAGCACGTTATATCAGAATATCACCGGCGGCAGATACGACCAATGACAGTATTATGGAGCTGGTATTTACAGACACAGAGGGCAATGTAGTGACTCCTGTCAATGCGTCTGATTATAAAAATCTGTTTGATGAGCAGGATATGTATGCCTCACGGGCAACCAATCTCAACGGTACATATTTTGATGAGATCTATCATGGCAGAACTGCTTATGAAATGATCCACAAATTATATTGCTATGAGAATACACATCCGCCATTAGGAAAAGAACTGATCGCAGTCGGTGTACTGATCTTTGGAATGTGTCCATTTGGCTGGAGATTTATGGGTACACTTTTCGGTGTGCTGATGGTGCCGATTATTTATAATTTCTCCAAGAAATTTTTCAAGGAGACATGGATCAGCATCGTCACCACGATACTCTTTACGTTTGACTTCATGCATTTTGTTCAGACGAGAATATCAACGATCGATGTATATGTAACCTTGTTTATTATGTTGTCATATTTCTTTATGTACTGCTATACAAGGCTGAGCTTTTTTGATACCAAGCTTTCCAAAACCCTGATCCCATTGGGACTTTGTGGATTTGCCATGGGACTCAGCTGGGCTTCCAAGTGGACCGGTATTTATTCGGCCGCAGGTCTTGCGATCATTTTCTTTGCCCAGATGATACAGCGTTTCAGGGAGTACATTTATGCAACGAAAAATCCGGAAGGAAAAACCGGGGAGATATCACATCAGTATATTGTGAAGAATTTCCATAAAAAGCTGATCGTTACATTACTGTGGTGCTGTGTATTCTTTATCGTAGTGCCTGCAGTGATCTATGTCCTGTCTTATATTCCGTTCAATGATGGCACAGACAGAACATTGATACAGAAGGTTATCGAAGCACAGAAAACCATGTACAATTACCACAGTAACCTTGATGCGACGCATCCGTACGGCTCTAAGTGGTATCAGTGGCCGATCATGTATCGTCCGATGTGGTATTATTCCGGTGTGGTATCTGATACCGTCAGAGAGGGTATCAGTGCTTTCGGTAATCCACTGGTATGGTGGGCCGGTATTCCTGCTTTTGTATTTATGCTGTACCGGATGTTTGTCAAGAAAGATCGGAAAGCCGCTTTCCTGAGTGTTGGATATTTGTCACAGTATGCACCTTGGTTTAAGGTTACCCGTGTAGTATTTATTTATCATTATTTCCCAAGTGTACCGTTTGTAACGGTTATGGTGGGCTATAGTATGTATCTGATCGTAAAGAAGTATCCGAAGACCAGAAAGCTTGCATATGTGTATACCGCACTTGCCGTCGGATTATTTGCAATGTTTTATCCGGTATTGAGCGGTACTCCGACCACGATACATTATGTGACCACATATCTGAAGTGGTTTGAAAACTGGGTATTGTTACAGACCTGGTAATATTTGATAAGCTGTAGATTGTACCAGTATATCTGATTGATAGTGGGCGGTACAAGGAGGACTAGTATGAGTACGAAAATACGTGAATGTGTTAAAAAAATTTCCCATGGCACAGATCTGGAGCAGGCACTTCCCGAATATCTGGATCTTGCTATGGATATTCATGACAGCCATGCAAGGCTTAAGTTCATGATGGAATATTATGTGTTTTATGAGATGATCTCAGAAGGGATCAATCCCTATATTGATTCGGCTAAGGATATTGTGGATGCGCTGCATCATGCCGTTCGTGTTCTGACAGAGCCTGCCGGATGCGATGCGGCGGAGCGTCAGGCACAGGGAAAGCGTCTGTTGGAGCTGCGGCAGGAGGTAACAGACCGGATGCAGGTGCTTACGGCGTATGTGGACCGGTTTGTGGTTTATGAATATGTTTTGAACCGTCTGCAGTATCGTTTTGAAGACCGGGAGGTTATCGCGGAAGACAGTGTTTTTGCCCAGGAGGTTTTAAATTTTATATTTTCAACCAAAGACAATATGGCGATCAACGATAACATTCGTATGGTGATCGGACAGCTGCCGGTGCGTATGACAAGAAGTCACTATTTTGATCTGATCAGAGACAGCATATCGGTATATAAGGGATCCGACTACAGTGCTCTGGAGGGCCATCTGTATATGTTCCGTACCAATGCGATGCTGTATCATACAGAGGACATGGAAAAGTATTTTACAGAGTTTGTCCCGGTCATGAAGGAGTTTGACGAGCTGGACTATGAGAAGATGACTGCAGAGATGTATCAGATCTATGCAGAGAAGTTAAGGGTTAATGCTTCTAAGCTGAATGATATATCGGATCTGTATATGCTTATTCAGAAGCTGATCAATGGCGCATATTCCATTTATCTGGCAGACAGGGGTGTGGAAGCTGTGGAAAAGATCCCGGCAGCACAGCTTGTGATCCGTGGAGTCAATGATCTGTTTCTGCATCAGGATAGTGATATCTGGGGAGAAGCTCCTGTTCCGGAGACGGAAGAAGATAAGCTTTATCGTCTGGGAGAATATTTTCCGGAGATTGAGGGACAACAGGAGCGTATTTATGAATCCATGAATACGGCAGATGCAGTTCTGGAGGAAACATTAAAATCCCAGAGTACTATGATCGGGAAGCTTGGACTGCAGGATTCCTTTATAGCATTACAACAGCTGGTACAGCTTTCCTCCGGCAGTGATTTTGCAGAGCTGGAGTGGAGGGAAGAAGATGAAAAGGTAACACCGGAGGCTGCCGGGAAGGCAGCGGAAGAGCTGGTGGAAGAGCTGAGACAGGCATTTAAGGGACAATCCCGTTTGGTGCGTAGAGCGATCATGGCCAATACACTGGAAAAGATTCCGGTATTCTTTTCAACGCCACAGGAGGTGGCCGATTATATCAGCCAGTCGTTAAGTCTTTGTGATGATGAAGCGGAGAAATACGCATCAAAGCAGTTGATCCGGGAGATGATGGGATAAGAGGTCTGTGGAAAGGAAGAGAAGTATGCTGCATTGGAGCCCTAACATGTATTTGGATGCGGATCTGGCACCAAAAAAGAAACGATATCAGAAGCTTCTCGAAAAAAAGAAACTGATCAGGCCGCTGTATTGTATTACATTACCGGTAAATGGGCAGAATATCATGGAGATATATTCTTCTGCTGAGCTGTGGTTTCGCTGGTATCAGGAGAGAGAACTTACCGTGATCGGACTGGCAAGCAGTAAGGAGAAGGCCGAAATGCTGGCAGCCCAGATCTGCCTTGATATGATCTGCCGAGAAGATGATATCTCGCCCGAGATCGTTCATTGCTATTTTGAGAATCCGGATATGATGGATCATGATCATATTCTGTGAGAGTGCTGATGTCGGGAGGAGGTACGATAATGATCATTTTGGCGATACTGAAGTGGGTCGGTATTGTGCTGCTTTGTATTTTGCTCCTGTTACTGGCACTGGTTCTGTGTATCCTGTTTGTGCCGGTGAGATACCGGATATCCGTACAATGTACAGATCAGTGGCGGGCTTGGGGAAACGTCAGCTGGCTGCTTTATATCTTTAAGCTGTCTTTTGATACGACGGCAGAGCAGGGGGTGCGTCTGAGGATATTTGGGATTCCGGTTTCAAGGGACAAGAGACGGAAAAGTCCGAAAAGTACCAAAAAGAGAAGGAAAAAGAAGGAAGCTCCGTCGATCAGAGAGAAAATGCCGTCGGAGACTCATAAAAACCTGCCGGGGAAAAGTGCCGGGAAGGCGGAAGTGCAGAAAAATTCGCAGCCGGAAGCCCGGAAAAAGGCGGAGGCGCAGAAAAGTTTGCAGCCGGAGGTACGGCAAAATCCGCACCGGGACAAGCCGGAAGTGCACAAAAGCACACAGCCGGAGAGTCGGGAAAAGATGCGAAACAGCTGGTGGAGCCGTATACGGAAACGATTGGGCACTTTATATGGCAGGATCAAAAAAACAATCTTGTCAATCAGGGATATATTCGATAAAATAAAGGCAGTTGACCGGGAAGAATTGGAAATGCTCCGGCTTTTGATTCAAAAGACAGGCAGATTATTGAAACATATTTTCCCTAAGAAACTTCGTGGCTGGATCCATTTTGGAACTTCTGATCCGGCGCTGACCGGGGAGATACTTGGCGCGCTTGGCGTATTTTTTGCAATGTATGGACAGGGCATCAGGGTAACACCGGATTTTGAGCAGTCAGTTTTTGAGGGAGAGGCGGAAATAAGGGGTTCCCTTATGGGGATCGTACTGCTGATCCTTATTATACAGGTACATCCGTTACAATTGATCCGTTATTTTGAAAAGAAACAGTGATAAGATCGTTGCATGAAAGGGAAAGGTGTGGTGATATCATGAGTGATAACAATTTTAATACGGCAGTAGGATCTCTTTTAAAAGGCATGGAGGGATTTTTGACAACCAAAACGGTGGTAGGTGATGCGGTGCGGTTTGATGATGGAACGATCATTCTGCCACTGGTGGATGTGAGTTTTGGTGTGGGAGCGGGCTCCTTTTCCGAAAATGGCAAAAAAAATAATGCCGGCGGCGGAATGGGAGGAAAGATTCAGCCAAGTTCCATATTGATCATAAAGGATGGCAACACAAAGCTTGTCAATGTCAAAAATCAGGATGCGGTGACAAAAGTGCTTGATATGGTGCCGGAATTTGTCGATAAATTCAAGGCTGGAAAGGATTCTTCCACCGAAACAGAAAAAAAATAAATTTCTTCTTGCATTTTACGTTGTGATTTGATAGAATAAGCATGTTGTGGCAAAATTAGACAGTCATAATAGTTTAAATATGCTAAGGAGGTGCTTACGATGGCAAAATGTGCAGTTTGTGGAAAGAGCGTTCACTTTGGTAACGCAGTAAGTCATTCCCACAGAAGAAGCAACAAGATGTGGAAACCAAACATCAAGTCTGTTAAGGTCAAGGTGAATGGTGGCACAAAGAAGATGCCGGTATGTACAGGATGTTTACGTTCTGGAGCAGTAGAGCGTGCGTAGGCGCTTTTCGGTAGTATCGGAATACAAAAGAAACCGTGTATACGGTTTCTTTTTTTTGTAAAAATTAAGTTGTTTCATGGTATGGAATGTAGTACAATGATGGCAAAATGTCATAGTGCGAAAGACACAGATGAAAGGAGGAAGCCCGGTGGAAAGTGCACAGTATTCTCGAACGGAGATCATATCGATGGGAAGGAAATATTATCAAAAACTCGTAAAGATATGCGGAGATATTGAAAAGGAAGGATATTGGCGTCAGGCAGGTTCTGTGATGAAGCAGTCAGTATATCAGGTTCTGGATCTGTATGTGCAGTCATTATTGGTAGGCCTGACGGCTCATCTGGATGAAACCTCCGGGGAGCAGTGGGAGTATGTGCAGAAGCTTACGGGATCCAATCCCTTGGGTCTGCCGACGGAGGCAGATAAGCTTGACTCCGGGACACTTCATTATGCGCAAAAATATGCTGCGATGCCTCCCATCCTGATCCAGGTCTGTGGGGTATATGATAAGCAGGGAGAAACAAAATACGCTGCCGTTTTTATGGATACCGTGATCAATGTGATGCTGTGCATGATGGAAGTATCAGACCGCTCGGATGCGGGGGGACAAGCCTATATCAGACAGTTTTTTCAGCATACCGTTATGTTTGTGCTCTCTGACAATACGGATGCCGCATGGGAAGAGAGTTATATCTTACATAAGTTAAACACTGAAAAGATAGGCTCGGGGCTTGTGTGGCTGACAGGAGAGGGCAGGACTGCTGATAAAACACAGCTTCCGGTCACGAAAAAAGCTCTGCCACCGGTCGCAGCAGGACAGCAGGAGCAGAAAACGGATGAACATGAGGCTCAACAGGAAAAACAAAGACTTGAGAAAGAACAGAAGGAAGCAAAGCAGGAGTTTCAGAAGGTGAAGAAACGTCTGCAGGAGAGAAAAAAGGCGGAGAAAGAGGCGCGGGAAAAAAAGATTACAGATCTGCTGGAGGAGCTGAACGGTCTTGTGGGACTGGAGGCGGTAAAAGAAGAGATCCGGTCGCTGGTGAATCTCATCAAGGTTCGGGAGATGAGGGAAAAATGGAACCTTCCCACAATGGATATGTCATATCATATGGTTTTTACAGGGAATCCGGGGACAGGGAAAACAACCGTTGCCAGACTTGTAGCGAGGATTTACCGGGAGCTTGGTATCTTGTCCGGCGGACAGCTGGTGGAAACGGACAGATCGAGACTTGTGGCCGGATATGTGGGACAGACTGCCATTAACGTGCGTGAGGTGGTGGAGCAGGCTCTTGGGGGTGTTTTGTTTATTGATGAGGCATATGCGCTGATCAGTCCGGAGGCCTCCAATGATTATGGATCGGAGGCAGTGGATACCCTGGTCAAGATGATGGAGGACCACAGGGATGATCTTGTGGTGATCGTAGCCGGATATACAGAGGAAATGAAAAGCTTTCTGCGAAGTAATACGGGCCTGATCTCACGTTTTAATAAATTTATTGCATTTGAAGATTATACGAAGGACCAGCTGCTGGAAATCCTTAAGGTCATGGCAGGACAGGTGGGAATGACGGTGGAGGATGAAGCACTGAAACGCATCGGTTTCCGGCTTACTGCACTTAATGATCAGGAGAGACAGGAGTTTGGCAATGCCAGGGGCGTCCGGAATATATTTGAAAAAATGATCGTCAATCAGGCCAATCGTATTGTCACTTTGGAGGAGCCTACGAGAGAGCAGCTGCTGACATTGACGGCGGCAGATGTATGATTGACCACCCCATTGGAATGTGGTACAATAAATATTAATTGTATTGTGCGATATGCACGAAATTCAAAGGAAATGAGGAAATGCAATGAGAGTGATTGCAGGAACGGCGAGACGTTTGAAATTGGAGACTCCGGCCGGACGTCATACCAGACCCACCTCGGACAAGATTAAAGAGACATTATTCAATATGATACAGCCGGATCTGTATGAGGCACGCTTTCTGGATCTGTTTAGCGGCAGTGGCGGTATAGCGATCGAGGCGCTGAGCAGAGGTGCAGCGGAAGCGGTACTGGTAGATAATGACAGAGAGGCTCTGCGCTGTATCAGAAGCAATCTGGCACATACGCATTTTGAACAGCAGGCCAGAGTAATGGCAATGGATGTACTTCAGGCTTTGCGCCGGCTTGATCAGCAGGGGAAAGCCTTTGATATCATATTTATGGATCCTCCTTACAGTATGGGGTTGGAGAGAAGGATCCTTCCGTATCTTGTGGAGTCATCACTGGTAGGGGATGATACCAGGATCATTGTGGAGGCATCTTTGGAGGATGATCCCATCGTGATGCCGTCCGGTTCAGGATGGCAGGTGGAGCGGGTGAAGGAGTACAAAAACAACTGTCATATCTTTATTGGCAGGGAGCCCGCAGCAGGAGAGGGAGAATAAAGATGAGTACAGCAGTATTTCCAGGCAGCTTTGACCCTGTTACGGCCGGTCATGTTGACCTGATCCGGCGCGCAGCCGGAATGTTCGACAGGCTTGTGATCGGAGTGCTGGTCAACAGTGCCAAAAAGCCATTGTTTTCTACAGAGGCAAGAGTAGAGATGCTTCGGGAGATTGTCAGGGATCACAGCAATATTACCGTTTGTTCTTTTGAGGGACTTTTAGTGGAGTTTGTAGAGCAGCAGCATGCAGACGCGATTGTCAGGGGACTTCGTTCCTCGGGGGATTTTGAGTATGAGCTTCCGCTGGCACAGGCCAATTATAAGATGAATCAAAAGGCTGATACTGTATTTTTGGCTACCGCACCGGAATATTCCTATGTGAGCTCCAGTGCAGTGAGAGAGCTTTTGAGGTATCAGGCAGATATTTCAGAATATGTACCGGAGACGGTTCTTCGTTATATGAAAGAGCATGGTATGGTATCCAGATAGTTTATTCAATAGATTTGCAGATAGGAGAGAGTGATATGCAGTCAAGCAGAATTGAGCAGGAGATTGATGACATTTTTGAATTTATAGAGAGCTGCCGGATGCAGCGGCTTTCTTCAACAAAGGTAGTGGTTCCCAAGGATGAGTTGTATGATCTTCTGGACGATCTGCGCCGTGATGTACCGGAGGAGATCAAGCGTTACCAGAAGATTCTCCGGCAGAGAGAGGATATTTTGGATAATGCGGAGCAGAAGGCGGCAGCGATCCTTTCCGATGCGCAGGAGCAGTATAAGGCGTTGGTAGAGGAGCATGCAATTATGCAGGAGGCATATCAGCAGGCAGAGATCACGGTACGGGAGGCCAATGAGCAGGCAGAACAGATCATTGCCAATGCAAGGGCGCAGGCTGCTGAAATAGGAAATGGAGCAATCTACTATACGAGAGATCTGCTTGAAATGTCAGAAAAAACACTGGCGGCAGCTCTGGAGTCTACCAGCAGCAATGCCAGAGCCTTAGAGGCAGCGATGCAGGGATATCTGGATGTGATCCGTCAGAATAAAGCAGAGCTTGTGACAGATGAGGCAAAGGAGACAGTGGCAGCACAGGAAGCGGCAGTCCAGCAGGAGGAGCTGCCGGAGCCGGCAGAGCAGTAAGGGATACGGTGCGGCACACATAGAGTGCAGATATTAAGAGGAAGGCAAGGGAGAGCATGAACGAGAAAACAGATGTACAAGTGATCATTAATGATAAGCGGTACACCATATCCGGTTATGAAAGCAGTGATTATCTGCAGCACATTGCCAATTATATCAATGAAAAGCTTCAGACATTCAAAAAACAGGATGCATACAATCATCTCGATATGGATATGAAAAATATCCTTCTGGCGATTAATTTATCAGATGATTATTTTAAGGCGCAGAAGCTGGCTGAGGAGAACAAGCAGCAGCAGGGGGAAGTGGAACAGGAAATGTTCCGTATGAAGCATGAGATTGTTTCCCGTGATGAGGAGATGAAGGCTCTGAAGGAACAGCTGAAGGAAGTGCAGGACAAGGCTGCGGAGCTGGAAAAGAAAAATATCCGGATGGAAACGGAGATTGAGCAGAAAACAGAAGAGATTGAACAAAAAAATAAAGAACTGGATAAAAAGACCAAAGAAATAGAGGAAAAAAACAAAGAGCTTCAACGGCGTGTTGTGATGCCGGCAGCCCAGCAGGTGGCGGCACCGGTATATAAGGCGCCTGTGCCACCGGCGAGAGTGCCGCAGTCAGCAGCTTCTGCTGCTTCACAGAACGGACAGCGGCCGGTATCGTCAGTGACGGTCACACAGAACGGACAACAGTCAGCAGCGGCAGCATCGGTGCCACAGAGCAAGTCACAGCAGGTACCGGCTTCAACGGTGTCGCAGCAGGGCGCATCACACAAGAGTACAGGTGGATCCACGGCTGCCTCAGGAAATCAGCCGACGGGGCAGAGTGTGGCAGCAACATCGGAAAAAACGGCAGAAGATGCCCTGATGTCCGGAATACAGCCGGTCAAGGCAGAGAAAAAGGAGGAAAAGCAGCCATCGATCCCTGCTTTTGACCTGGAACCGGATCCGGGAGAAAGCAATGTGCAGGAGAGTCAGAATGGCAGCAGGGGGCGGAAAAATTCCGGTTCCCGACGATCTCAGAATAAGCGGAAATAATCAAAGTTGACAAAAAGGGCGAAACGTGGGTTTTGCCCTTTATTCGAGCACAGGAAAAATGGCAGAAAAGGAGTTTGCTATATGAGTGTGGATAATGCACAGATCAGGAAACCGGAAATACTGTCTCCGGCAGGATCTATGGAAAGTGTCAGAGCTGCAGTAAATGCAGGATGTGACGCGATATATATTGGTGGAAGCAGGTTTGGGGCGAGAGCATATGCCGACAATCCGCAGGTGGATCAGATGACGGAGGTGATCCGTTATTGTCATCGATACGGTGTGAAGGTATATATGACGGTCAATACCCTGCTAAAGGAGCAGGAGCTGCAGCAGGAGCTTTATGATTATATGAAACCATATTATCTGCAGGGACTGGATGCGGTGATCGTGCAGGATGCAGGAGTTATGAATTATCTCCATAGGCACTTTCCGGATCTGGATATTCATGCAAGTACGCAGATGACGCTTACGATGGGAGAAAGTGTCTCCGTATTGGAGCCGTATGGTGTCACCAGGATCGTTCCGGCCAGAGAGCTGACGCTGGAGGAGCTGGCACAGATGAGGGAGAGCACCGGCGCAGAGATCGAAGTGTTTGTGCATGGAGCACTGTGCTACTGTTATTCCGGACAGTGTCTGTTCAGCAGTATGCTTGGAGGAAGAAGCGGCAATCGGGGACGATGTGCACAGCCTTGCCGGCAGCGTTATTTTCTGGAGGAAGAAAATAAATCGGGATATCTTTTAAGCCCGAGAGAACATTGCAGTCTGGAGCATATAGGTGCACTTATGAAAATAGGCGTGGATTCCCTGAAGATCGAGGGCAGGATGAAACGGCCGGAGTATGTTGCGCTGGTGACAGCAATATACCGTAAATATGTGGATCTGTGTGCTTCCTTAGGAGAAGAGGCGTATCAGGATTATCTGAACAGCCACAGCTCAATGTGGCAGGAGGATATCAGAAAGCTGCAGGAGCTTTATAACCGTCAGGGATTTACTTCCGGATATATGGAGGGCAGAAGCGGAGTCCCGTATGAGAAGAAACATGGAAAAGGGGATATGATCGCAGAGCTGCGTCCGAACCACGGAGGTGTCAGAGTGGGAAAAGTGACGGCTGTGGACAAGCGTATGGTGACATATCGTCTTGAGAGGGAAGTCCATCCGCAGGATGTGGTGGAGTTCCGGGACGCAAAGCTGTCCCCTTCTTATGAATACACTCTGGGGGAGACAAGAAAAGCCGGCGAACCGGTAAAGGCACGTTATCTCAAGGGAAGCAGGATCCGGACAGGTGATGCGGTATATCGGACAAAAGATGCCGTCCTTTTGGAGGAGATACGTGAAAAATATCTAAGGGAAGATAAAAAGCTGCCTGTCAGCATGCATTATACCGGGATGATGGATCAGCCGATGGAGCTGCGGGTGTCTATACTTCACGAAGGGGAGGAGATTTCCTGTACTTTGCAGGGTGCTGTTTGTCAAAGAGCAGAGAAAAGCCCGGCAGATCCGGAGGCAGTAAAACGTATATTGTGTCAGACGGGAGGCACTGTTTTCCAATGCAGCAGCTGTGAGGTGGAGCTGCAGGGAGAGCTTTTTATTCCGGTGGGAGTGGTCAAAAAATTACGGAGAGAGGCTTTGGAGCTTCTGCTGGATAAGCTGGATCACAGGCATGACCGGGCAGGATGCCATGAGGCACTTGCGGCAGAGCGAAAAGTCTGCAGTACGTATGATAAGGATGACAGAAAAGAGGAAAAGATCGTATCCGTTATGTACCGGTGGCAGGCGGAAATGATATTGGAAAGGCAGGATGTGGATGCGCTTTATCTGCGGACTGAACAGATGTCAGATGAGGTGCTTCGAAAACTTATTAAGGCCGGTGCAGACAAGGGAATCGGGATATATCTGATGATGCCTGCTGTGTTCCGCAGAGCTGTTTATGAGGCAGAGCGAAAAAAGCTGGGACGGGGCGATAGTATTTACGATATGAAAGAGTTAAAGGGCTTTGTGATCCGTAACATGGAATCTTATGTATTTTTGACGAAGGAGGCGGGGATTACCGCCGGACGGATCAGAACGGATACAAACCTTTATGTTGCCAACAGCGAGGCCTTGGATTGGTGGCGGTTCCGGGGAGTGGAGGGAGAAACGCTTCCGCTGGAGCTCACAGGGAAGGAATGTGCCATGATCCGGGATAAGAGAGACCTTGAGGCGGTGGTCTACGGATATATTCCGTTGATGGTGTCGGCGCAGTGTGTACACCGCCTGACCCGGGGATGTGCCATGGAGTCTGGTGACGGGGAGCAGCTTTTGCATATCAGGGATGAAAAGAAAAGGAAGTTTGCAGTTTTAAATGTGTGCAAATATTGTTATAATATCATTTACCATGAAACGCCGCTCTCCCTTGCGGAGGAGAAGAAGGAGTTATGGGAACAGGGGATACGCAGGTTCCGGTATGATTTTACCATCGAGAAACCGGCACAGATGAAGGAGATATTGCAGAGAGGACTGCCGGAAGGACAAAAGGGACATTATTATCTTCCTGTGGAATAATGTGATTAGAGCTTTTAGAACAGAAAGGTTTCAGAGATATGGATAAACAGGGTGCAGCAGAGAAACTGCAGCAGCTGCTGGGGAATGTCAATGCAGTGGGAGTAGCTCATTCCGTTGTGGTGGAGCTGTCAAAATATATTATTATCTTTCTTTTTGCCTTGTATACCTGGCATTGCTTTACCGTCTTTATCGGAAGGGATAAGGAACGTAAAGAAAGAGTATATCAGCATCAGATAAAACTTATATTTACAATACATTTTATATGCTCTCTGGTGTTGTTTCTCAATAGTCTGAATATACAGATCGTTTTATTATATGTGCTGCAGGTGGTATTATTTTTATTTGTCAGTAAATCATATCCCTTTGTGTATGAGGGGATGTCAAGGGTTGTACTCAATAATATGATCATGCTCCTGATGACAGGTATGGTAATGATCGAACGGCTGGATATTGCAAGCGCAGTACGGCAGATGATCTTTGCGGCGGCAATCTGTGTGCTGGGACTTTTCATCCCTTACATTATAGAAAAGTTTTCTTATTTTGATATTTTTGGCTGGTTTTATGCGATTGCCGGCTTATTGCTGTTGGCGCTTGTCTTTGTGATCGGAGAGGAGCATTACGGAGCGAAGAACTGGATCTCTATAGGAAGCTTTGCGCTGCAGCCGTCCGAATTTGTAAAGATCATATATGTATTTTTTGCGGCAGCATTTCTGACAAGAGCTGAAAAATTTAAAGACATTGTGCTGGTAACGGTTGTGGCAGCGGCGCATGTTCTGATCCTGGTGCTGGAGAGGGATCTTGGAGCAGCGCTGATCTATTTTATCACATATCTGGTGATCCTCTATGTTTCTACAGAAAGGCTGATCTATCTGTTGTCCGGTCTGTTATGCGGGTCGGGAGCGGCTGTGGCTGCATATCACCTCTTCACACATGTGCAGAATCGTGTGATCGCATGGAGAGATCCGTGGAGTACCATCGATGCACAGGGATATCAGGTGGCCCGTTCTTTGTTTGCGCTGGGAACCGGTGGCTGGTTTGGTATGGGATTAGGAGAGGGGATGCCGGGCACGATACCGGTTGCCTCCAGTGATTTTATATTTTCTGCCATCGGAGAGGAGCTTGGAGTATTTTTTGCCATCTGTGTGATCCTGGTCGAGATCAGCTGCTTTGTTATGTTTGTCAATATCGCCTTAAAGATGACGAGACGTTTTTATAAACTGACGGCACTGGGGCTGGCGGTGGAGTTTATTTTTCAGGTATTTCTGACGGTGGGAGGAGCTATTAAATTTATCCCATCCACAGGAGTTACACTGCCATTGGTCAGCTACGGAGGCAGCTCGGTGATCAGTACCGTGGTTTTATTCAGTATCATTCAGGGGATGTATGTATTAAACAGAGAGGAGGCTGAGGACAGTGAGGACAAGAGACGCAGAGGAAGACGTCCGCAGGAGGAAGAAGAAGCAGAACTCCCGCAGCAAAAAAATGTCCGCCGGACAGCGGAGAGACGGCGCAAACGCCCGGATGGAGAGAGATAGAAAACGGGGAAATCGTCAGGTAATCGCCGTGGCCTACTGTGTTGTTCTTGTATTTCTGGGTATGATCGGTTATCTGGTGCGATTCATGGTATGTGACAGCAGTGAGGTTATTAATAATCCTGCTAATAAACGTCAGGAGCTTCTGGCGGAGAGGGTAGTCCGTGGAGATATTGTTTCCTCCGACGGAAAGGTTCTTGCAACCACAGAAACAGATAAGAACGGAAAGGAAACAAGAGTATATCCCTATAAAAATGAGTTCTGTCATGTCGTGGGACGTGTCTGGAACAGCAAGACAGGGATCGAGAGAGAGCAGAGCTTTCCTCTTCTGACTTCCCATGTAAATCCCTTTAAACAGCTGGCCAACCAGCTGCAGGGACAGAAGAATCAGGGCGATATCGTAGTTTCGACTCTGAACGCCAGACTGCAGCAGGTTGCCTATGAAGCACTGGGAAATCAAAAGGGAGCGGTGGTTGCCATAGAGCCGGCTACCGGAAAAATTCTGGCAATGGTGTCAAAACCGGATTATGATCCCAACACTGTGCGGCAGCAGTGGGATGATCTGGTAGAGGATTCTCAGGGAGATTCTGCACTGCTTAACCGTGCAACACAGGGATTGTATCCTCCGGGATCCACCTTTAAGATCCTCACGGCTCTTGAGTACATGAGAGAGAATCCCTCCTATTCAAAATATCAGTATAACTGTCAGGGAAGTGATAATTTTGGAGGAAATGTGATCCGCTGTTATAACGGAGAACGTCATGGAACCGTGGATCTGAAAAGCTCGCTGGCACATTCCTGCAATGGTTCCTTTGCCCATATCGGAGTGGGTCTGAACCGTACTTCATACCGGAAGCTGTGTGAGAGCTTTGGCTTTAATCAGTCTGTGGGAGGCTCCTTTGCCAGCAGCAAAAGCCAGTTTGTGTTAAGTAAGAAATCAGATGTTGCAGAGGTGGCGCAGACGGCGATCGGTCAGGGAAAGACAACGATCACGCCCCTTCAGAATGCATTGATCAGTGCGACGATCGCCAATGACGGTGTACAGATGACACCGTATCTGGTGGACCGGATCGAAAGCGTGGATGGAACTATTGTCAAAAAATATGAGCCGGAGGTCAGACGAAAAGTACTTTCCCAAAAACGCTCCAATCAGATCACAGGGATGATGCGCTCTGTGGTTTCCGACGGAACGGCCGGCTCCCTGAAAAATCTGTCCTATCCGGTGGCCGGTAAGACAGGAACAGCAGAATTTGATGCCCAGGGAACCTCTCATGCATGGTTTGTGGGCTTTGCTCCAGCGGCATCTCCGAAGATTGCGGTCAGCGTTATTGTAGAGGGGGCAGGTACCGGCAGCCAGTATGCGGTTCCCATTGCTTCCCGGTTGTTTGAAGAATATCTTGGAAATTGATTGCTAAATTTCATTGCATTAAATAACAAAAAAGGGTATACTTAAATTTAGTAAATGAAATGCACGTATGCCACCAGGAGGGATTGCAATGATTGAGGCAACAAGTTGTGGCGGTGTGGTGATCTTTCGGGGAAAGATCCTGCTATTGTACAAAAATTATAAAAACAGGTATGAGGGATGGGTGCTTCCTAAGGGTACTGTGGAGGAAGGCGAGGAGTATAAACAGACCGCTTTGCGGGAAGTCAAAGAAGAAACGGACGCGGATGCCAGTATTATCAAGTATGTGGGAAAGAGCCAGTATACTTTTAATACACAGGAGGATACGGTCGTAAAGGATGTACACTGGTATTTGATGATGGGCGAAAGCTATCACAGCAAGCCACAGCGCGAGGAATTTTTCGTGGATTCCGGATTTTATAAATATCACGAAGCCGTTCATTTGTTAAAGTTTGCAAATGAAAAGCAAATTCTGGAGAAAGCCTACAGTGAGTATCTGGATCTTAAAAAAAGTAACTTGTGGGGTAATCGGAAATATTTCTAATAGGAGTGTTTATGTGAATGCCTTTATTGACATTTCACAAGAAAAAAGATATACTTATAGAAGGTTGATCATATTAGAGATATCCAGAGAAATTAGATAAGGGAGAAAAAGTATGGGCAATAATATTTTAATCGTAGATGATGCTGCATTCATGAGAATGATGGTAAAAGATATTTTAACAAAGGGTGGTTACAATGTTGTTGGCGAAGCAGAGAATGGTGTTGTTGCCGTTCAGAAGTATGCAGAGTTGAAGCCGGATCTTGTAACACTTGATATTACCATGCCGGAGATGGATGGTATCCAGGCATTAAAGAAGATCAAAGAGGTTGATGCCGGAGCCAACGTGATCATGTGTTCCGCAATGGGACAGCAGGCTATGGTTATTGAGGCGATTCAGAATGGAGCAAAGGATTTCATTGTAAAGCCATTTCAGGCGGATCGTGTATTAGAAGCTGTGAAAAAAGTTATTGGATAGTACATAATGAATTAAAAAGGGGATGCTGGTTTTCCGGACATCTCCTTTTTGTATAAAATGCAGAAACACATTGACAAAACAGACAAAAAATGATAATATATCATTTGTTGCGACATGCAGCGCCGGTGTGGCGGAATTGGCAGACGCACATGACTCAAAATCATGCGGGTAACACCGTGCCGGTTCGAGTCCGGCCACCGGCATTTAAAGAGAAGCCATATTGGTTTCTCTTTTTTTCTTTATTGTATAGGAAAATTTTTTATATTTTTCGGCGAAGGGAGTGTGGATCATGGAGTGCAAGGAGATACAGAAATTATTTATTCCATTTATTGATGATAAGCTGAGTGTATCAGATCTGTCTGCATTTTTGGATCATATGGACACATGTAAGGAATGTCGGGAAGAATATGATATATACTATACAGTGATCATGGGAATGCGTTATCTGGATGAGAGGCAGAACATTTCAGAGTTCAGGCTGGATTCAGAGCAGAAGCTTCACTCTGCGGCAGACTATTTATTAAAATACCGCATTCTTTTATTGGAAAAATATATACTTTTGGCAGTGCTATGTATCGGCGTAATATTGTTGCTATAGGAGGGGTCTGACGGATGGATGGAAAGATTGTATTGATTGATGGACACAGTATACTGAACCGGGCATTTTACGGGGTGCCGGAGTTGACAAATTCTGAGGGACTTCATACTAATGCAGTATATGGTTTTTTAAATATCATGTTTAAGATATTGGATGAGGAGAAACCGGAGTATCTGACAGTGGCATTTGATGTGAAGCATCCCACCTTTCGTCACGAAATGTATGCGGATTACAAGGGGACGAGAAAAGGGATGCCGGAGGAATTAAAAGAACAGGTGCCTTTGATCCAGGAGATGCTGCGTGCCATGGGGGTCCGTCTTGTGATGAAAGAGGGATATGAGGCAGATGATATTCTGGGAACGATCGCACGTCAGGCGGAGAAAGCGGGACTGGAGGTTTCCCTGGTTTCCGGTGACAGAGATCTTTTGCAGCTGGCAACGGACCGCATCATGATCCGCATCCCCAAGACAAAACGCGGAGGTACGGAGATTGAGAATTATCATACACAGGATGTCATTGATAAGTATGGGATCACTCCGTCACAGATCATAGATCTCAAGGGACTGATGGGAGATGCATCAGATAATATACCGGGAGTAGCCGGTGTCGGGGAGAAGACAGCCGTGAAGGTACTGACTGCATTTCCTACGGTAGAGGAGGCATATGCTCATCTGGATGAGGTGACGCCAAAGAGAACCCACGATCTGTTGGAAAAGGGAAAGGAGCAGGCGATGCTCAGCAAGGCACTTGCCACCATAAAGACAGACTGTGAGCTGGAGTATACATTGGAGGAGGCACATATTCCGGAGCTGTTTAATGAAAATTCATTTGCTTTGGTAAAACGTCTAGAGTTTAAATCTCTTTTCAAAAGATTCGATCAACAGCAGAAGGAACAGGCGTCAAAGCAGTTGAAGCTTCAGATGCCGGAAACAAAGGCGCAGAGTCTCGAGTTTCTTAAAGGACTGTATCAGACGGCACCTTCTGTGGTAGGAGTTGGATTTCTGGCAGATCACTGGGCCAGTCAGGGAGCAAAAAAGAAAAAGGCAAAGAAATCCGGGGGACAGCTTGCTTTTGTTTTTGACGATGGCGATGCCGGTATTATGGAGGAGCATACAGAGGACCGGGAAAAAGAATATCCGTTTTATGGAATATCGATTTCTTACTCTGCAGAGGATGAGGTTCATACGGCCTGTATTATGGCAGGGGAAGCGATGACCTCTCAGGAGATTGTGTCTGAGCTTCGGAAACTGACAGATACTATTGACCATATTGCTGTGCTGGGATGGAAAGATATGCTTCATCATACCACACCTGTAGAAGAGTTGTCTCCGGAACATGAGGCTGCAGGACAGGATGGATTTCCGGCAGCAACGGTGCAGGAGCAGACAAAGCTTTTTGGTAAGATTGCAGATCTGGAGATTGCAGCTTATCTGCTCAATCCACTGAAGGATACCTATCAGGTAGACGATATTGCGAGAGATTATCTCGATATGACCATATCCTCCTACGGAGAATTATTTGGTAAAAAGAGTGTTTCTGAGATCTGCGAGGAGGATGATCAGAGGGAACGATTGCTGCAGTATCTGGGACAGCTTTCTTTTGTGCCATGTCTGGCATATACGCCGGTCAGGGAGGAGCTGGAGCAGCAGGATATGTGGCAGCTTTATGAAGAGGTTGAGATTCCTACGGCTTATTATCTGTATCAGATGGAAAGGCTGGGAGTCTGTGCGGATGGAAGAGTGCTCACGGATATGTCCTCTTCCCTGCAGGAGACGATCCGGGGACTGGAAAAAGAAATATATGATCTGGCGGGCGAGGAGTTTAATATCAATTCGCCGAAGCAGCTTGGGGTGATCCTTTTTGAAAAAATGAAGCTCCCATTTGCCAAAAAAACGAAGACGGGATATTCCACATCGGCAGATATTTTGGACAAGCTTCGTTCGGAGGATCCGATCATTCCAAAGATTTTGGAGTATCGTCAGGTGACAAAGCTTAAATCTACGTATGCGGATGGTCTTCCTGTTTATATCGAAGATGATGGACGGATCCATGGCAAGTTCAATCAGACGATCACAGCGACAGGCCGGATCAGCAGTACCGATCCGAATCTGCAGAATATACCGATCCGGATGGAGCTTGGAAGACAGCTTCGAAAGGTATTTACACCGAGAAAGGACTGGGTATTTCTGGATGCTGATTATTCTCAGATCGAGTTGAGAGTATTGGCTCATTTATCCGGGGATCCGGAGCTTATCGAAGCATACCGGGACAATAAGGATATTCACCGCAGTACCGCTTCCAAAGTATTTCATGTGCCATTTGATGAGGTGACGGATCTCCAGAGGAGAAATGCCAAGGCGGTCAATTTTGGAATTGTTTATGGCATCAGCTCTTTTGGACTGGGGCAGGATCTGAACGTGTCAAGAAAAGAAGCGGAGCAGTTTATCCAGCAGTATTTTGAGACATATCCGGCCATCAAGACATATCTTGACGGGCTTGTGGAGGATGCCAGGACCCATGGATATGCCAAAACCATGTTTGGCAGGAGGAGACCGGTTCCGGAGCTTTCCTCCAGCAATTTTATGCAGCGTTCCTTTGGAGAACGTGTGGCAATGAATTCTCCGATCCAGGGAACAGCTGCGGATATTATCAAGATTGCTATGATACGTGTTTCCAAAAAGCTTCTGGAGGAGGGTCTCCGGGCAAAAGTGGTGCTTCAGGTTCATGATGAGCTTCTGGTGGAGGCACCTGTGGATGAGAAGGAAAAGGTAAAGGAGATTCTTGAAAAAGAAATGTCTCAGGCTGCGCAGCTTGCAGTGCCGCTGGAGGTTGAGGTGGAAGAAGGCAGTAACTGGTATGAGGCGCATTAGTCTGTAAATGCAAAATATGAAACAGAGAGGAAAGATATGTATTGCCGTCTGGGAGAACGGTGGAATGGAGAAAGTTATGTATGTGATTGGTTTGACCGGAGGTGTTGGCAGCGGGAAGAGTCTGGCGGCTCAGATGCTGGCAGAAGAAAAAAATGCAGAGCTTTTGATCACAGATGAGCTTGGTCATACCGTGATGGAAAAGGGGACTCCGTGTTATGATGAGATCCGGAAGCATTTTGGAGAAGACATTGTTGATCCGGAGGGGAATATCGACCGGACAACACTGGCGCAGAGAGTTTTTCGTGACGAAGCGGAGAGAACCTGGCTGAACCGGCTGATCCATCCGGCAGTCATCCGGTATATTGAGTCGTATATTGCCGGAAGAAGAAAGCAGGATGGGATCATTGTTCTGGAATCGGCACTATTGTTTGAGAGTGGATGTGACCGCTTTTGTGATGAAATATGGTATGTATCTGTCTCAGAGGACATCAGACGAAAACGTCTGGAGGAAAGCAGGGGGTATAGTCAGGAAAAGATCACGTCTATATTAAAAAGACAGCTGACCTGTGAAGAGTTTCAGAAACGAAGTGACGTTGTGATCCGTAATGATGGTACACAGGAGGAGCTCCGGACACAGATATTATCGAAAATAAAGCCGTAGCAGCCCGGGATTTCCACAGGCTTCCAATACGCAGCCGAGGATCAGAAGCAGGGCCGATAGAAAGAAAAAGGGAAACTCGCACAGGATCAGTTTATGACGGGAAATGGTAATGTTGTGGAGTTCGTTGTGAATATACTCACAATGATCGATGCACATCAAAAAGGCAGGGATGATCAATAAAGCCTGCGGAAGGAGAAAACACAGGTATCCGACGATTCCCCAGAGACCATTTAGCTGGAGACAGAATGCCAGTAAAAGTCCGTGTTGGAAACCAATATAGAGAGAAAAAAAACGATAATAATATTTCCAGATATTGGTAAAGGAAAAAAAGCAGAGCAGCAAAAAATATTTGATGGTTCTGCGGAATGCAAGCAGAAAAAAATCCTGACGATCCACTTCCAATGACTGAAGCTGGGTGAGCAGAGTCCGGTAAAGATGGAAGATATATGAATATAATCCGTTGCGAAGGATAAATGCAGTGATGCATCCCAAAGACAGTCCGGCGGCAACGAAAAGAAAAACGCTGATTGAAGTATTTGACAGCGTTTTTTTTGTTTGATTTTTCATAGGGGATCTCTCCTTGTGTATTTTATGGTGGACAAAAATGACTTCAATTACAGTGATTTGTATTTTTTATTATATGGAGAAAAACGTGAAATAGAACGGAGAAATCTGTCGAAGGGATTTTATTGTATTTCCTGTGAATATTCGTTAAGGTGAAGGAAGAATTCATGGGGAGGAGCTGTGAGTGTGAAATGAAGACGGAATATAAGAAGCGGGTCGTGCTGCTGGTGGTTTTGTGTGTAGTTATTGTGGGAATGTATGCCGTATGTGGGAGGATTGCCGGGAACCGGCGGGAGGAACAAAAGCAGACATGGACGGCCAGCAGGGAAAACAATGTAAAAGCTGCAGGAACAAAGGGGACATTGAGGCTGTATGTAGGAGAGCTGAGTGGAAGAGCTTCTGCTTTTCATTGGGAAAGCGTGGGAGATGAAAGGCTGCTTTCGCTGGTATACCAGAAGATTGGCGATCTGGCAGAAGTGACACAGCAGAAAAAGGGGAAGGGAGCTGTTTACCGGATCCATCTCAGGGAAGATGTGATGGATTCCGACGGAAAGCTGGTGACAGCAGATTCCCTGCTCTACAATTATTATATGCGCTGTCAGGTGGGATATATGGGAGAAGACAGTATCGGTGGGATGGCAGTCCGGGGACTGTCTGCCTATCGTTACGGGGCGCAGGGGAAAAGGCTGGAACGCCGGAAGAAAAAGGTGCGGCAGGCGCTCAGGCAGCCGGAGCAAAAGCTGAGACAGCGTGCGGTAAAGGAGCTTGTGGTACCTATGCTGTATAAAGAGTACTATTGGGTGAGGGGATTGTATCATAACCGGTCGGCACATAAAATATGTGAGCGGTATCCGGAGCCGGTACAGCTTTTGGCATATTACTATGCGCCGGACACTTCTTATTCGGGCAAGGGAAGAAATGAAGCGCAGGCTGTTCGTGACATTGCAAAACAATATGGAACAAATCTGGAGCATTTGGCGGAAATGACAGGAATTGAATGTGACACAAGACTGCAGGGGCTGGCCATACAATATTTCTGGCCGAAGCAGATGGCAGGAAGCGGGCAGATCGCAGGGATACGAAAGCTTGATGACAGAACCGTACAGATTGAGACAACAAAGTATCGGGAAGAGGACCGGAATAAACTAAAGAATATGTATCTTGTCACAAGAAAACAGAAAAACTCCGGTTCCCAAAATGATGCCGGAGAGACATGGAACGGAACAGGAGCATATATTCTGCAGGAGAAGGACAAGGATGGCATCCGGCTGCAGGTCAATTCTTATTATGACAGGGAAGCTGTGAATCCGACACAGATTGAAGTTCAGAATGGTGAATTTACAGGGACTCAATGTATACAGATGGTATGTGACGGGATATTAGACATGGCATGCATCTGGGAGAGGGCAGATTACGAAAAAAAGGAGATCAGCCGTGCAATGAAAAAGGGAGATTCCTTATGGGAGTCGGCGCTTTATGGCGGACTCGTTTATCATCCGGGCAGGGTAAATGCGACCACGATCTCAAAGAAGATGGTTGATGCAGAGAATATTGCAGGGATTATCAGAAAGCTGGAAATGAACGGATCTGATTAAAAGGGAAAGAAAAAGGCAGGTTCTTTACATTTGTCATAATATCCTTTATGATGGATAAGGACAGGTCGTTATAATTTATATGTATATAGCGAGATGGTCCAATAAAGCATCAGAAAGGAATAAAACAATGGCACAGAATCCAATTGTAACATTTGAAACAACACAGGGAACGATTGAAGCAGAGCTTTATCCGGAGATTGCTCCAAATACAGTTAATAACTTTTTATCACTGGTTGGAAAGGGCTTTTATGATGGTCTGATCTTTCACCGCGTGATCAATGGCTTTATGATCCAGGGAGGAGATCCGGATGGTGTCGGTACCGGTGGTCCGGGATATTCTATCAAGGGAGAGTTCGCACAGAATGGTTTTGCAAATGATCTGAAGCATTCTGCAGGTGTGCTTTCCATGGCACGTTCTATGATGCCGGATTCCGCAGGATCACAGTTTTTTATTATGCATAAGGATGCTCCTCATCTGGACGGGGCATATGCAGCGTTTGGTAAGGTGACGAAGGGACAGGATGTTGTGGACAAGATCGCTGAGGTGGAGACAGATTTCAGAGATGCACCGATGGAGCCACAGATGATGATCAAGGTCACAGCAGACACCTTTGGCGTGGAGTATCCGGAGCCGGAGAAGTGTTAACAGAATAGCTTATTTCATAGTTCGTTGAAAACGGCGGTTACAGTGAAATAATGAAAAGGAGATTTTCCGGGAGGGAGATCTCCTTTTTTTGAGAGGTTTCATGATGTAGCCTTTAAGGGAAAATGTTGATTTCACTTTTCACGGAATTGTTCACAAAGTTTTGACATTATTATGATAGAGTAGATTTTGACGTTGCGGGGAGCCGCAAAGATTGGAGGACGAAACATTGATTGAAGTAAAAAATCTGGTGAAGCAGTATGGAAATCATGCAGCCGTGGATGATCTTTCCTTTACTGTAGACACAGGAAAGGTAGTGGGATTTCTGGGACCGAACGGTGCCGGTAAATCTACAACGATGAATATGATCACGGGGTATATTGCACCAACATCCGGTACGGTTCTGATCGACGGTGTGGATATGGAGGAGGAGCCGGAACAGGTTCGCAAAAATATCGGATATCTTCCTGAGAATCCACCGTTATATCCGGATATGCGTGTTCGTGAGTACTTATATTTTGTAGCGGAGTTAAAGAAGGTGCCTCGCAAGGAGAGGGATGTCATGGTCAACGAGATCATGAACCGGACAAAAATTGTAGATGTCTCTGAGAGACTGATCCGTCATTTGTCCAAGGGATATAAGCAGAGAGTTGGTGTGGCGGGAGCTATGATGGGATATCCGGAGATCCTGATCCTGGATGAGCCGACCGTAGGTCTTGACCCGAACCAGATCATTCAGATGCGTGAGCTGATCCGTGATCTCAGCGAGTCTCATACGATCCTGTTAAGCTCTCACATTATGCAGGAGATCAGTGCAGTGTGTGATGAGATCATTATCATCAATGAAGGAAAGATGATCGCCTGTGATACTCCGGATAATCTTACAATGCATATGGCATCCAATGGACTTCATCTGGTGATCAAGGGTGATGTGCCGGTGATCAAGGGAGCACTCCGTACGGTTTCCGGCATCAAAAACGTGGTATACGACGAGCAGATGGAGGAGGGAACTCTTGGTCTGACTCTCTATTCTATTGACAAAAAGGATCTTCGTGAGGATGTGTTCTTTGCTCTGGCGGAGGCAGGATGTCCGATCCTGGAGATGCATCGTCAGGAGACGACTCTGGAGGAAGCCTTCATTGCATTGACGAAGGGCGGTTCCCGTCAGTTTGGTGGCAAAAAGACGGCGAAGAAACAGCCAAAGCCGGAAACAACAGCAGATGCTGAGACAGCAGAAGAGATGCAGACGGTAGAATCAGCAAATGCTGAGGCAGACACGCAGCCGGAAGTACAGCCTGAGCAGTCTCAGGAAGAGACAATGCCGGAGACAGAGGCTTCAGAAAATATTCAGAATGATTCGTCAGAAAAGGAGGAAGAATAATGTTTGCGATTTATAAAAAGGAATTAAAGCAGTATTTTCATTCCATGATCGGATTTGTATTTCTTGCTTTTTTCATAGCGATCATTGGTATTTATACATGGGCAAATAACTTTTACGGAAAAGTGGGAAATTTTGAGACAACTTTAAGTTCTTCTACATTTCTTTTTGTACTGCTGATCCCGATCCTTACCATGAGGGTTCTGGCAGAGGAAAAACATCAGAAGACAGATCAGTTGTTATATACGGCACCGATCTCTATCGGCCGCGTGATCATTGGGAAGTATCTTGCGTTGATCACATTATTTGGAATCGGTGTACTGTTTGTGGGACTTTATCCATTGTTGTTGAGACATTATGGTCCGGACAGCGTGCAGCTTGCACCGGCATATAGTGCTCTGATCGGATTTTTCCTTTTGGGAGCGGCATATATTGCTATTGGTACCTTTGTTTCTTCATTAACAGAGAGTCAGCCAATTGCGGCGGTTGTATCCTTTCTGGTGCTTTTAATGAGTGTGCTGGTATCCAGCATCGCAGGGGCGCTTCCGTCCGATAAACTGTCACAGGCAGCGATCCTGTCGGTGGTATGGATCATTGTGGCAGCAGTGGCTTATTATATGATGCATAATATAACGGTTGCAGTCATTCTGGCAGTGCTGGGAGAAGCAGCAATCTGGATCATTTATGCAGTGAAATCTTCTCTGTATGAGGGACTTGTGGCTGATATTCTGAACTGCGCTGCATTGTCATCCAAATTTGATGATTTTACGCTGGGTGTTCTGAAATATGACGTGATCGTATACTATGTGAGTGTTGCGTTTTTGTTTGTATTTCTGACGATCCAGAGTATCAGAAAAAAGAGATATAATTAAAATATATCAGGCACAAAAAGCCGTGCGGAAATGAGGTAAATGATGAGCGAAAAGAAAGAAAATTTGACCCAGAATAAAGAGCCGGGAAAGATTAAAAGATCTTTTACAAGCCGGCAGTTTAAGTCAGGGGCGTACAGCTCCGTGATCACCGTGATCGTCATTGCACTGGTGGTTGTTGTAAATATGGTATTTAATAAGCTGGACCTGTCCACGGATCTGACATCAGACAGTCTGTTTACTTTGACAAAGGAGTCACAGAAGACATTAAAGAATGTCAAAGATGATATTACAATTTATTATATGGTGACAAAGGGTGAGGAACAGGATTATATCCAGCGTGTGATCAAGCAGTACAATAAGATCTCAGATAATATTAAAGTAGTGACAAAGAATCCGGTGGTTTATCCGAATTTTTCCAAGAAATATGTGGATGATGCGGTATCAGATAACGATGTGATCGTGGTTGACAATACCACGGGAGCGGCAAAATATGTATCCAGTGATGATATGCTGTATCAGGATCAGTATTCATATTATACAAGTGGAAGTTCTGAGCAGTATCTGGATGTCGAGGGACAGATCACATCTGCGATCCAGAATGTCCTTTCTACCGACAAGAAAAAGATATATGTTGTGACAGGACACGATGAGCAGAGTGTCAGTGATTCTCTTTCCAAAACATTGGAAAAGATGAATGTAGATGTACAGGAAATCTCCCTGGTAACCCAGAAGAAGGTGCCGGATGACTGTTCTTTATTGATTGAATATGGACCACAGAGTGATCTGAGAGACAGTGAGAAAACGTTGATCCTGGATTATCTGAAAAAGGGTGGAACAGCCATTCTGATGCCGGGCTATGTAGAGAAGGATACACCAAATATTGATGAAATTCTTGATTATTATGGAATGAGTATCAAGAAGGGTATTATTTATGAAGGTGTCGGACATTATGAGAATTATCTCAACTGGATCGTTCCGACTATCAATACGGATGCGGATGTTATGTCAAAGTTTAGTGACAAGGATTACGTGGTAATCGGATCTTCACAGGGCATTAAGGAGCAGAAAGCTTCTTCTCTGAGAAGTGGATTGAGCTTAACGGATATTCTGACGACTTC
>CADAKW010000030.1 GCA_902788645.1 uncultured Lachnospiraceae bacterium | reverse complement strand
GCTACAAATTTAGCATTTTCAAGGGTTTGCGGACTTCATGAAGATAAGATATAACAGTTAATAAATGTTAAGAATTACGTCAAATCAAAACTGGAATTTATTTTTCTTGATCGTCACCGCCTTTTTTGCAGCCTTTATACTTTTGCATGGATTTGTGGCCGCCGGTGCCTTGGTATCCTCTGTCGGTGCAGAAGATACCACAGGTGTTACAGGTACCGGTGATGCAGACGCTTCTGCCGGTGCCGCTGATACTGCAGGGACCTCCGTTGCAGGAGCTGCAGATACTTCCGGCAGAACATCTCCCGGTTTTCCTGACTTCACCACAAACGTTGTAATACTATTGGCTTTTAGAGATGTGTTGATCATTCCAGCCGATGCGTCCCAGGCATTGAGCAGCTCCGTGGAATCATCCTTTGTTTCTAAGGTCACATCTGCCCAGTTTTCTCCCCCCTCCAGGTTTCCACTGGTACGGATCACCTCCAGGGATGATCCTGCAAAAGATCCTGAAAAGCGCGTTTTATCCACTGTGGAAAAATCAATCTTAGACAGATCGATCTGGGTCTCCTGTGCTTGCCCACTCAGATTAGTGGCTACCACAACCGTTTCTCCACTGGACGCATCAAAGGCTGCAACACTGTATACCTTGGTCGCACCGGAAGAAGCACTTCCCAACAGAGTATATCCCGGTCTGATGTATCTGGAGTACTGTCCCATTCCGTAATATTTCTTTGTTAAGATCACTTTGCCTTCGTTATGATCGGCAACAGCAATTCCCCAAAAACCGTTTTTATCAAGATTTTTATAATCCTCTGCTGATTTACTGTCCGCATCGTATTTATTATCCGCATCCACATGAATATCAATCGCATCCCAAAGTACCCAGGCAGAAGGCATCAGATAATTGATCTGGGAGGTCATATTTTTTGCCAGTCCCAGTGCTGCAGCCATCTCTCCCGCCTTGGTTCCTTCCGCATAGGAGCCATCCACTTCTGACATCCAAAGATTTTTGCCTTCTTTTTCAGCCGTTTCTTTTGTATAAGCCCCACTTTTTTTGCTGTAAGAATAACAATGAATATCCATTCTGTCTAACAAAGACTTTGCGGTGTCATCAATTTTGTCATACACGGATTTGGTCTCTGTGGTATTGGAATAATCACAGCCTGCCAGGATCATGTCATTCAATTCTCCCTGATCCATAGTTGTTCTCAAAGCAGGCAGTAAAACAGAGATAGAATCCGGTGTGATCTGGCATCCCTCCTGCTTGGCACTCAATGCAGGCCAGCCGGAAGCCGGCTCGTTCATAGGCTCTAAGCTGGATAACGAATAGCCTTCCTCTTTCAAATGTTTTGTAACATCCACCAGATATTTCGAGAACGCCTCATAACAATCACTTCTAAGATTTTCTGCACCGCCCTCTCCTCCAGAAGAACAGCCGCTGTATGTCATAAAGTATGGCGGTGAATTGGAAAATGCTTCTCCCAGGAAATCCTCTCCGGCTTTCTGAGCCGCTTTCATCAATACATTGAGCTGATTTTTGTCCGCATCCCAGTCGTAATTCCAGGCATATCCCGCTGTCATATCATACTGGTCGAAGTTTTTTCCTTCTTCCTCTGTCGTAATCCTGGTAGGATCGACCGCATATCCCGGCACCTTAGAATCTGAGCGGGTGATATGATCATGATCCGGCGCATCTCCTCCGCCAATATTGTATCTTCCGATGGTCATTCCCAACCCGGTATCCTTATTGTAAAAAGCTTCTGTTGCCTGTTCCGTAAGAGCATCGCTGTAACCAACACGATTTGCCCACCAGCATAGACTGGTGCCAAATCCCTGGAACTCCCCATACCCATTTCCATCCGTGTCATTGAAGGTAGAACGCTCCGCCGAATCGACAGCGATCGTCACCTTTTCTGCCGCTTTGGCATTGGATACTCCCTCCGGAAAGATTACATTGTCTCCGCATACCGTAGACAATACCATACTTCCCATTAATGTTGTTGTAAGTATTTTTTGAACAATTGATTTTCTCAAAATAGCTCCTCTCTCCTTTCCTTATGACATTGCATTTTGGCATGTCTAAAATACACCCCATATATTTTATGTAAATTTAACTATAGACCTATTTTATACTATTATGTATAATATTCCTATATATAATCCACACTGTAATTTATCTAATTTCCACTTTTTGTAACAGTGAAAGATCCCTGGGTATGCCCGTCACTATCAGGAAAGGAGCACGGTTATGGACACGTCATTTCAATATACAGATAATACCATTTATTTTTGCGGGGATATGAAACACCTGCCGCACATTGTCCTGATCGATGATGTCACCATCTCCGCGCCATATGTGCACTACCGCAGAAAACCGGAGGAATATATTCTTTACTATATTTATGACGGAGAAATGTACCTGACTGAGGGAGACGTGGAATACGTACTGACCCAAAGAGATCTTTTGATCCTGGATCCAGGCCGTGTCCATTATGGCAGAAAAACCTCCACCTGCCATTATCTTTATCTGCATTTCACCTGGGAGGATATGAAGGAAGAACATATATCCAAGGAATCTCTAATACATATCCGCAGAAATCTGCGAAACAAAAATTCTATTTTCAATAAAAGTGATGACGGTGGTGACCAGATCATTCTCCCAAAGTACTGCAGGCTTTCGGAAGCTTCTAGCAAAAAGATTGCATTTTTACTGGAACAGATGCAAAGCCAGTTTCATAACGGAATGGAGTACCGCCAGGAAATGACAGCAACACTATGTCTCCAGCTGTTCATCGAATACGCCCGTCTTCTGAATGACCAATATCAGGAAAAATTCTTCGAAAACATGGATCAAACCATCAGCGGTATTATCACATATATCTACCGTTATTATCCGGAAGAGATCACCAGCACCACCATCGCCCGGAAATTCCACAGAAATTATAATTATATCAACCGTAAATTCAAGGAATATACCGGAAGAACCATTATGAATTTTTTAAACGAATACCGCATCTACCGAAGTAAAGAGCTGCTGGCCACCAAACTGTACACCCAAAAACAGATTGCTGCGGAAGTAGGATTTTGCAATGAATATTATTTTTCCCGGATCTTCAAAAAAGTAACAGGCATCACCCCCAGCAGTTATACGAAACAATAAACGAACATCTCGTCTAGATCCTGAGTTATTGACGTATTTTTTTCATTATGATAGAATTAAGTTTTCGAATATATTACCAAAGGAGATTTCCTATGATTTTATTTCTACAGATCATGTTCACAGAATTTATCGCCGAAATGGGGGACAAGACCCAGCTTATGCTTATTGCCCTCACTTCCCGCTTTAAACTTCGGGATATCATTATCGGCACGGCTGCCGCGATCCTGGTTCTCAATGGACTTGCCGTACTCCTGGGTGGCCTTATCAGCGAGGTGATCCCAACCTGGCTGATCCGTCTGGTTGCCGCAGCCGCTTTCCTCTTTTTTGCCATCACGTCACTCAAGGGAGATGATGAGGCGGAAGAAGAAGCCAAAGAAGAAAATGTATCCCGTTTTGCTCCTCTCACCGTTTTCTGCACCTTCTTTGTGGCAGAGCTTGGAGACAAAACACAGCTTACGGCTATCACTTTCGGTGCCAATGAAGGTATGAGTGCCGCTGTCACTGTCTGGCTTGCCTGCTCCATCGGTCTTTTTGCCGCCGATATCCTTGGTATGCTGATCGGTTATCTTCTGAAAAGCAAAACTCCGGACGGCCTGCTGAACACACTGGCTTTTTTCATCTTTGCCATCTTTGGAAATCTCACGATGCATGAAGGTCTTGGTCTTTTACTTGGCAAGAATCATCCGGCAGTATTCCCTGTCACTATGATCATTGCCATACTTTTCATTTTGGCAAGTGTCGTTGTTTTCCTGAAACGGGTACACAAAGACGTTTCTCCACGGATAAAATACTGACTGCTGTAAATATAATTATTTCAATCAGAAATACAATGCCAACCGGAAATCCCCCGGATACCATCCTGCTGCTCCGCGCAGCCATCAGCCAGCTTCCGGGATTCCAGTTGCTGACAGCTTCTGGAATCCGCTCCCGAAGCACGATTGCTATCACCGGTAGTCCCGGATATAACACCACTGCCAGCTTAACCGCATTGAAATGAAGGATCAGATAAAACATAATAATTCCAAAACACAGATTTCCCAAAAACATGCAGCCCTGTGAAAGTAAAAACGGCTGCCAGCATACTCCCCGTACGCTGTGTCCCAGCCTTACCACCCCCGTTCCTGCCAGAGTTCCCAGAAACAAAAAAATCTGATAAAGAACGGTATATTTTACAAAGGTTCCATATGCTGCACGATAATAAGAACGAAAATCCGGATAGCGCACAATCATCATGTAAGAATCCTCTTCTTTATACTGTACTATTTTCCGTACAGTCACAATACAATACAGGGACAGTTCCAACAGCCACATATACTGCTCCACGTTATGCAGCTTTGCTCTGCCATAGCCATCCCCGTATAAAAATTTCAGAGGCTGGTACAGATCTTCTCCCCCATATTGTGTCATCTGCGCCAGCATCAGAAGGATCTGTGCCAGAAATATCACACTGCTCCAAAAAACAATTTCTCTTTTATCTCTCATTTTATTTCATATCCTTCAACACGTTCCATAATGGTTCTACTATGTTTCCTCTTTCTCCTTCTTTGTCACATGATGATCCCTCACCAGATATACATCCTCACAAAGTGTCCGTATATCTTCATCATAATGGGATGCCAACAGGATCATTACGCCTTCCCCTGCCAGCCTTGAAAAAAGCTTTCGCATATCCTCCACACCCTGCACGTCCAATCCATTAAACGGTTCGTCCAGTATCAGAAGTCTCGGATGTTCCATGATCGCCTGTGCAATTCCCAGTCTTTGACGCATTCCCAGAGAGTACTTGGAAACCCTCTTTTTCAGTTTTGGATCCAATCCCACCAGCTCCATTGCCTCATCAATCTCCTTATCACTGATCTGATTACGGATCAATGCCAGATTTTTCAGATTACTTTTTCCCGACATATAAGGAATAAAACCCGGTGTCTCGATCATCAGACCAAGACTCTGCGGAAAATCTATGTCCTTTCCTATCACCTTTCCGTCCACCGTAACAGACCCCTTCGTGGGCTGCAAAAACCCACAGATACACTTCATCAGCACAGTTTTTCCGCTGCCGTTCATTCCCACCAGACCATATATCTTCCCCTGTTCCATTGACATATTAACATCGGTCAGAATGATCTCTTCCCGGAATTTTTTTTCCAGTCCTTCCACCTTAACCATATTTTTCTTCCTTTCCAAGCGATTTATTGCTTTTTATGCATTTTCTTTACAAAGATCAATTTTTCGGATCATACACATGCCAAACAGAGTTACCAGCAGGATCAGTATCGCAAAATAGATCACTCCAATCCCGATACGCTGTGCAATGGGGCGTGCATTATGAATTGCCATAGTAAACAGATCGCTCTGATACAGTGGACTAATGTAATACTGCATCCTCTCCAGCAGATTTTTCACCTGTTTGTATCCCTCAAAATGAATCAGTTTTTTCCCGAAAAGCATGGCCAGAATCCCGGACATTGTCTGAACTCCTACCATCAGATATGCCAGAACAGTTCCCACACCACGGCGAAAACAGATATTTACAGTAATCATAAATATCCCCGTAAAAAATGATCCCAACACGGTCAGCATAAATGTTAAAAGATATACTTTTCCCGGGCTTCCAATATTCATGATCAAATCTGAAAACTGCAGATTAACATTAAGGTTTAAATTCATCCAGAAAAAAACAGATTGCTGCGGATCTATTGCCATCTTTGCCAGACTGCTCCATTCATTATTCCAAATAATTCTCGGAAATAGTGCCAGAATAAATCCTCCCGTCCAAATCAGAAAATAGATTACTGATGTGAAAAAAATATAAATATACTGGGCAAAAAACCACTTTCTTTTCCCCAATCGGAGAATTTCATTCATGCTCCCATCCCACCGTGGCAAAACAGCGATTAAAAATAGAAACACTCCAAAATAGATTATTGTTCCTGTATTATAAAATAAAAACGACGGAAGCATTTCAAATACGCCAACCTGATATCCCATTTTTTTCATCTGGACACTCATTCCCTGGAACAACATGATCATCATCAGCAACAGTGATGATACAACGACGATAAAGCGGGCTGACAACAATGTTTTATGTACATATTCCTGCCAAATATAGCGAATCATATCCTTCTCCCTCCTACTTCATTTTGCTCCAGACACCTCTGGTAAAAAATACCGCGGACACAAGCCAGTATATCAGTATCACAAAAATCCGGTATGGTAAACCTTCGAACATTAAAGAGCTTGCTCTCCCCTGTGCATCCAATATCATCGGTGCCAAATAGTACCATTGTAAGCCTATAAATAACAAGGTCGTCACGTTTGCATAAATAAAAGGAAACAACATAACAACGTATTTATTTTTGGCAATGGTAGAAACCGCCAGAGATAAACCGGGAAATATGGATGCATACATACAATCATATAAAATCTGCTGACCAATAAACATAATATAATTGTGATGATCAATCCAGTAACTGGTTCCGGCGCAAGCAGAATCTACAACCTCACTGCCAAGCACAACCTTTCCAAAAATGACAAGAGATGAAACTGTCATGGAAAGCAGCAGCAATCCTTTCGTGATCAATACAACTGCCACTCCTGTCCCTATTGCTACCCCTATCTTCGACAGACAGTATTTCAGCTTTGTTGTTCTTGCCATAACCGCATATTGATATCCATCCTTCTCTTCGATCAAATAACTGTCCGCTATTGCAAGTGTTGACAAAATCGGCATCAACGCTGTTCCATAACCTGCCAGGGTGCTATCCATAAGGTAAGACAAATCATAATGATTTGATATATCATATAATGCCGGAAAGAAACTTCCTGCAAATAATATCGCGATGGATATGTAAAAAAACGGCGACAATAAAACTCTTCGGATCTCCTGACGGATCATTGCTGCATCACATCCTTTCATAAAACCGGAATCTCTATGACACATAACCTCATAAAGATTCCGATATGTTAAAGAAACCTTATTAACATTCCATGTTTAGATCACGGGGTAAATGTTCCAGCCATAACTCCATACCCATAACTGGCCCCATCTGCCACAAATCCACGAAGCCGTAATGACTGACCAGCGACCACTGCCGTATTATAATTAAGATACTTTTTACTTACCCCTGTGACTTTTACAAAATCTGACACTGGATTGCCACCTCTTCTTGTCCGAAGACGCAAATAATTTTTATTTGTGCTATTTCCGTATGAATCAACCGTTGCATATGCATAATGTGTATCTGTCGTTTTCTGCACTTCTCCTGATGTATCATTGCCTCCCACTGATACACTAAAATTGTATGGTCCCCGTGTCACATACGCACCTGCACCCACGCTGCATCCTGCAATACCAACAAATGCTGCTAATGACAAAAACGCTACTTTTTTCTGAATTCTTGATAATCTCATATTTCATTCATCCTTTCTACCTTTTATGGTAATTTCGTTTTACTATTGCTGTTTTACTTCTGCGGACGTTTTGGCTGATGAAAAATCAACGGACAAATTGCTGTATCTTTTTGTGAATTTTGTACGCTCTTTTTCATTGTTATCGCTATTACCTTTAAAACCTCTTTTTCTAAATTATCTTTCATATTTTCACCTCCTGACGTATTATTTTTGCAACTAATCCAGATCCTGCACTAATCCAGATTCCTTCCGCCAGATAATTTACATACTGCGAAAATATTCCCAGATACTCAATAGAAAATACCAAGCTTCCCATTAATGCAGTCATACTTCTTGCCATATCTTTAGAATGCTGCATTTCCTGAATATCCCAACTCATATTTGGATGATTCACTGCACCAATCATAAAGAGCACAATCATTGACAGCAATGTGGTCATTAATGTAACAGTCTGATTTCTAAAAATACTGTCAATAAAAAAAGGACATACCCCCATTCCGCATACCATTAAAGACAGAAAATAACATCCCAAAAAACTTTTGCAATGAAATCCCCCTGAATATCTTCTAATACTCGAAAAGGAACACATCAAAAATAACATTTGAATCACTTTATCCAGAATAAATGAAATTAAAATTATAGATCCTATTCCAATAACCTTTTCAAGTAAAATCTCTATATAATAACAATAATTTTCTTTTTCCTCTTCTGTTACTAATCCATATTGGAGCATTTCTTTCACAATCTCTTGTACAAATATCTCCATCTTCCCACCTCCTTGTTAACATTATTTTAGTCAGATATATAATTGTATTCAAGATATTAGGCAAAAACTAAAATCATTAGGCAAGAATTAAAATAAAAATTATAATAAACTCAAAAAACCTTGTGGACATTTTTTATATCCACAAGGTCTCCATACACAAGAAATTAAAGTTACCTTTGTTTTATGGGCATATTCAAGATCACCTGAAATTTCCTGCCCTCTTTATTTACCATATAAATTCCTTTGTATTTTTTTACAATCCGTTTTACATTTTCCAGTCCATATCCATGAGATTTTGCATCTGCTTTCAACGAAAGAAATTTCCCATTTTCCTCACGATATTGATGATCCCAGTCATTTAACACCGATAAAATCATCTTACCATGCTCTATGACAAATTTCACCTTAATCTGCGGTTTTTCCATCTGACTTTTACCGGCAGCCTCAATGGCATTGTCCAAAAGATTTGAAAGTATCGAAATAATATCCGCATCCTTCATAGAAATTTCTGATAGATCATTGAAGCGGACCACCATCAAAATTTTATTTTCTTTTGCTATTTTATATTTCAAATTTAAAACCGTATTAACCACCGGATGATTCGTATCGAACCATTCTTCTGTTTCTTCAGATTCACAATAATCTCCGGCATATGCTGCAATTCTGTCATATTCCTTGTTATTTAACAGCGATTGTATCACCAGCATCTGATTTCTATATTCATGTCTTTGTCGCTGCAATTCCTCGTATTTCTTTTGTTCCTGATAATATAATTGCTGCGTCTGCCGGGCATGTTCCAAAAGCAATTCCTCCTGCTTTTTTTCTCCTCTTTTGTGAACAATGCTCAGTATCAGATAAAACACAAAAATATTCATTAATACAAGCCCGAACACCACAAAAAATATCGTATTCTCCTGCCCCTGCGTTAATCTCCCCTCAAAATTTGTAATGAATGCCAGAATAGTAATGGCTGAAAAAACAGGAAAAACAATAAATTCAATCCATTCCTGCTCTGTCATTTCATCGTCTATCCCCTGACCATATCGGCTACGTATCCATATAACAAATAAAAGCAGCAGTACCTGACTTAATGTACCAATCAGATTCCCGGTAAAACCGGAAATACTGTCCGCAATATTGAGTCCGGCAACTATATTTCTCATGATACTATATACCATATACTCCATTAAGGTTCCAATGGTCTGATACAAGATCACCGTCCCAATGATCCGCTTAATTTGAGCTTGATAAATCCATTTGATCATTATCACATTCAGTAACATGATCAATCCCATTTTTAACAAAACATACCTGTCAAATACTGCAGAAACCACATAAGCAGATACCATCCATATTGCTATACGCTTTTGAAACTTTATATCCCACTGGCCATGATTTTCCCTCAATAACACAGAACTAAATAAACTGCATAATACAACATAGATGATCGTATTGACCAATCCATAAATATAAGCACTCATTCCCTATCTCCATCAATCCGGCCACAATAATCCAGATATGCTTTTTCCACCCCCAGATAACGCGGCTGTGCGATCATCAGACTTTCTCCGGATGACAACTGCATTTGATACCGTTTCATGTCACAAACATAAGATAAGTTGACCAGATAGCTTTTATGGATACGCACCAATACACTGCTCTGAAAACGCTCCTCGATTTCATCCAGCTTTTCCCGCATGGAATATACTTGAGTTTCATTGGATTGCCGGATATGATAATAACAGTAATGACGGTGACTTTCTACATAAACCAGATTTTCTATACGAACTTGAATTTTTCCCTCTCTCGCCTCCAGCAGATACTGCTTTGATCTGTCATTTTTCTTCTGATATAGTACGGTATCCAGACATTCTCTTAATCCATCTGAAAAATTATCTTTATCCTTAAGAACATAACGGATCGCATTTACCTTATATCCCTCCAGAGAATAGGATAAATGTGCTGTTACAAAAGCAATAGGAACTTCGGAATACTTTCTGATCTTTCGTGCTGTTTCAATACCACCTGACTTTCCCATTTCCACATCCAGCAAAACAAGGTCGTAGTTCTCCACACTTTGTAACAGCAACGCCTCGCCATCTTTAAAATGTTCAATCTGACAGTCAATGTGTTTTTGTTCCATATATTGGTGAACGACCAAATCTTCTAACTTCAAAAAGTCTTCATTATCATCACATAGCGCAACACAAAACATATCCTAACAACTCCTGTCCGATACAGAGATACCGACGACCCATCTATCAATGATCCGCCATCCTGCCATTTACAGTGCTTTTACAAACCGCATAAACGCTTCCTGTCCCTCGGCCGTATTTTTGTATACGCCGGCATGCTCCAGCACCTTCTTAAATACAATACCGATCTCCTTCTGAAGGATTTCTTCCACATTGTCCTCGGTCACCGAAGCATAATTCGGCAAAAATGTTTCTACCCAGTCTGCATGCTTCTCAATCGTCTCATTACTGCGGATATCCTTACCCTGCACGATATATTCTCCCAGCACTGCCATCTCATTTTTCAGACGTGCCGGCAGAACCGCAAGTCCCATAACCTCGATCAGACCAATATTTTCCTTCTTGATGTGATGAAGCTCCTGATGCGGATGATATACCCCCAGAGGATACTCCTCCGTCGTAATATTATTTCGCAGCACCAGATCCATTTCGTATTTTCCGTCTCTCATCCGTGCAATCGGTGTGATGGTATTGTGCGGCTCGCCCTCTGTCTCCGCAAAGATAAATGCCGCCTCATCGGTATAGCCTCTCCAGGTGTCCAAAATATGGGACGCCAATGCAACCAGTCTGTCACTCTCCTCATGACGGATACGTATCACAGACATTGGCCAGTTTACAATCCCTGCCTCCACATCCTCATATCCCTGTATCGTAAGTGGCGTTTTGATCTGTGCTCTTTCCATGGCAAATTCATAGTGACCGCCCTGAAAATGCTCATGTGCCAGAATAGAACCACCTACGATCGGCAGATCCGCATTGGAACCCAGGAAATAGTGCGGGAACTGCTTTACAAAGGCTAACAGCTTCCGGAATGCGGCTTCATCAATCTTCATCGGTGTATGCTTCTGGTTAAAAACAATACAGTGCTCATTGTAATATACATATGGAGAATATTGAAATCCCCACTTCTCCCCCTCGATGGTGAGAGGCATGATACGATGAGACTGTCTTGCCGGATGATTCAGTCTTCCGGCGTAGCCTTCATTTTCCCGGCACAGCAGACATTTCGGATAGGCGGACTGCTTTGCGTTCTTGGCAGCGGCAATCGCCTTTGGATCCTTCTCCGGCTTGGACAGATTGATGGTCACATCGAGAGTTCCGTACTCTGTTTCTGCTGTCCATTTCATATCCTTTGCAATACGGTAACGGCGGATATAGTCGGTATCCCGGCTGAATTTATAATAAAAGTCCGTTGCCTTCTGCGGAGACTGACGATACAGCTCCCGGAACTTTGCGATCACCGTGCTTGGAGCCGGTACCAGTGCCCCCATAAGCTTTGTATCAAACAGATCACGGTATCCCACGGTATTTTCCTCCAGAACACCATTTTCATATGCCCAGTCCATAATACTACTGAGAGTGCTTTCCAGATCCGGTACCGGACAGGCATTTTCCGGCTCCTTATACTCATCCAGCTTCAATATCTCCAGAATACGGTTGATGGTGTACACCTCGTCCTCCGGCACAACTAATCCGGTATGTAATCCATAATTGACAAGTTCCCTGATCTTTTTGTTGATGTCGCTCATAATGATCTCCTTGTATATATTTATTTTGCCTGCCAGTCTTCTCAAAAATTCTGCCCGGCTTTATGATCCCTTTTATCCATTTATATCCATTCTATCATAAGAAGTTTTATTTCACAACGGACAATCCGGACACTTCGCTATCCCGCACCCTTGTATCCCATTTCCTCGATTTCATCAAAATATTGTTATAATTGAGTGATTTTCTTACAGTTTTTCCAGATCACATGTGATAATGTTGTTATAACAACACAATACCATCCCACTTTTTTAGGTGGAAAAGAGAAATAAAACAGGAGGATTATTATGAGTATACGTAATGATTTCCGGCATACTATTGCCGCCAGCTACATCGGATATATCACTCAGGCGATCGTCAACAATTTCGCCCCTTTATTATTTGTTACCTTTCACCGTACCTATGGCATCTCCCTGTCCCGGATCGGTCTTCTGGTCACGGTTAATTTTGTCACACAGATTCTGGTGGATCTGTTTTCGGCAAAATTTACAGACCGGATCGGTTATCGGCTAAATGCCGTACTGGCTCATATTTTTGCCGCTGTGGGTCTGATCCTTCTCGGCATTTTGCCGGAGCTGACCCCTGATCCCTATATCGGTATCAGTATCGCCGTTGTCATTTATGCCATTGGCGGCGGTCTGACCGAGGTGATCATCAGTCCCATCGTGGAAGCCTGCCCTACCGACAAAAAGGGAGCTGCCATGAGTCTGCTGCACTCCTTCTACTGCTGGGGTTCCGTGCTGGTGGTTCTGGTATCCACGCTGCTTTTCCGCCTGCTGGGACTTAATTCCTGGAGAATTATTTCTGCCATGTGGGCAGTGATCCCTGCATGCAATGCCATTTACTTTTGTTTTGTACCGATCAATTCTCTGGCTGACGAGGGACGGGGCATGTCCATCACTGGCCTGTTAAAGGAAAAAGTATTCTGGGTCCTTGCTTTACTGATGCTGTGCAGCGGTGCCTCAGAGCTTGCCATGAGCCAGTGGGCATCTGCCCTGGCAGAAACCGGTCTGCACGTTTCCAAAACCGTGGGAGATCTTGCAGGTCCGTGCTTTTTTGCAATCCTGATGGGCTCCGGCAGAGTTCTTCACGCCCATGTTGCGGAGCGTTTCTCACTGACCGGATACCTGGGAGCCTGTGCCTGCCTCTGTATCGTCAGTTATCTTGTCGTGACCTTCTCTCCGTTTCCGGCACTTTCTCTGGCTGCCTGCGGTGTCTGTGGTCTTTCCGTGGCTGCCATGTGGCCCGGCACCTTTAGTATCAGTTCAAAGCTTTGTCCTCAGGGCGGTACAACCATTTTTGCCCTGCTGGCACTTGCCGGAGACATTGGATGCTCCGCCGGTCCTACTACGGTAGGCTTTGTCTCCTCTGCATTGAGGGATAACTTAAAGCTTGGACTTCTGTCTGCGATTATTTTCCCGGTACTGATGCTCATCGGACTGGCAATGTGCCGGAAGTATGAAAAATAATCTTTATCTGTTATGGATAAAGGTTCAAAAAAATCAATGTTCCAAAAAACGGACTGTACAAAAATTCGTACAGTCCGTTTTTAAATTTACTATTCATGGATCTATAGGCACCCTTCAAACGCCGTTCGTAAATCTATTAAAATTATTTATTCTCCATATAACGGTTCACTGCATTGACCAGTGCATCAATCGAAGACTTGATGATATCATCATCGGTGCCGGCACCCCAGTACAGCTTCTCCTGACCGGCAGGCTTAATACCCACATAAGAGATTGCCTGTGCATCGGAACGCTTGGAAAGAGAATGCTCCTCATATACATCCAGTGCATAATCCAGATTGAAATATTTCTTGATGGCATGGTTTACTGCATTCAAGCGGCCATTTCCGTGGGAATCCACAACGGTCTCCTTGCCGTCTGCGACGATGGTTACCTCCGCTCCGATACCATCCTTCTGTTTGAAATGACACTCGGAGACATCAAACTTCTTGTCAACATCCACATAAGTCTCCTTGAATACATCTCTCATATCCTCCGGAGACAGCTCTGCATGGCGGTGATCGGATACATTCTTCATGAGATATCCAACCTCTTCCTTCATCTTATCCGGCAGGATCAGACCGAAGCTGTTCTTTAATACGTAGCTGACACCGCCACGGCCGGACTGGCTGTTGATACGGATAACGTCAGAATCATAGGTACGTCCCACATCCTTTGGATCGATCGGCAGATAAGGCACAGTCCAGTATTCGCAGTTCTTCTCCTCACGATATGCCATACCCTTGGAGATCGCATCCTGATGAGAACCGGAGAATGCAGTAAATACAAGCTCTCCTGCATACGGCTGACGCATAGATACCTGCATATTGGTCAGACGCTCATATGTATCGGCAATCTCCTGCATATTGGAGAAGTCCAGCTTCGGATCTACTCCATGAGAGAACATGTTCATTGCCATGGTCACAATATCCATGTTACCGGTACGCTCACCATTTCCGAAAAGTGTTCCCTCGATACGGTCAGCTCCGGCCAGAACACCAAGCTCCGCCGTTGCCACACCACAGCCACGGTCATTGTGTGGATGCAGGGAAAGAACAACATTGTCTCTGTATTTCAAATGCTTGCTGACATATTCGATCTGTGTTGCAAATACATGAGGCATTGCGTTTTCTACGGTAGACGGAATATTGATGATCGCCTTGGCATCTGCCTGTGGCTGCCATACATCCAGAACTGCATTGCAGACCTCAACCGCATACTCTACCTCGGTGCCATGGAAGCTCTCCGGGCTGTACTCAAAACGGATATTGCCCTTTACCTCTGCAGCCAGCTCCTTGAGAAGCTTTGCTCCGTCTACTGCAATCTTTTTGATCTCCTCTTTGGACTTGCGGAACACCTGCTCTCTCTGGGCAACAGATGTGGAATTATATACATGGACAACAGCATTTGGTGCACCGTCCACCGCCTCAAAGGTCTTGCGGATAATGTGCTCTCTTGCCTGTGTCAGCACCTGTACTGTCACATCATCCGGAATCAGCTTCCGGTCGATCAAAGTACGCAGAAAGTTGTATTCCGTCTCGGATGCAGCCGGAAATCCAACCTCGATCTCCTTGAAACCGATCTTTACCAGCATCTTAAAGAACTCAACCTTTTCCTCAAGACTCATTGGCTCGATCAATGCCTGATTACCATCTCGAAGATCCACACTGCACCATACCGGCGGCTCTGTAATGCTGTCCTTTTTTACCCAGTCATAGGTTGCCTCTGGCGGCATAAAATACGTTTTCTGATACTTTTCAAATCCCTTCATGATTCTAACCCTCCATTTTAAATCTTTTTGTTCCATTTCTTAACACGGAGTTTTATCTGCTGCCGCCCTGTCAAGGTTTACAGCAAATAAAAACCCGCCTCTATACTTAGAGACGGGAGAATATTCTCACGCGGTACCACTCTTATTCATGAATCATTCATGCTCTCACAGGTACAAGAAATACGAATCCAATACCTTTCCCCTGTAACGGTGGGAATCCGTCCTAATCTACTATGGTTCAACCGGCAGCTCCAAGGCGAGTTCACTATCTGACATTCAACTGTTTCGCATCAACCAACAGCTTTCTGTATGAAGTTTGGACAGCTACTATTCCTCTTCCTCGCTTTTGATACCAATTACTATAACACAAACCGTTCTTATTGGGAACCCCTAAATTTGATTTTTTCAAAAAATTACTGTATCATATTTATCATTACACAAAATGATACAGACAAATGATGAGGTGACACATATGTTTCTTGGATTATCCTGGTATTTCATACTGATGGACTTTTATTTATACAGCTTTTTCGGATGGATCTACGAAAGCTCCTTCTGTTCCATCAAAGCACATAAGCTGACAAACCGCGGATTTCTGATCGGTCCGCTGCTGCCCCTCTACGGCTTTGGCGGAACCATCGTATATGTATTTCTGCGGCCGCTGGCTCCCCACCCTTCTCTGCTATATCTGGGAGGCATGCTTTTAGCCACTGCGATTGAGTATTTCACCTCCTGGGGGATGGAGAAGCTGTTCCACGCACAATGGTGGGATTACAGCAATGATCCATACAACTACGAGGGACGTATCGCTCTGGTTCCTTCTATGTTCTGGGGCTTTTTGTCACTGCTTGCCTTTGACTTTCTGCAGCCGGCATTAAACTCCATTATCCACAGTATCCCGCAGCAGACCGGTCTGATCCTGCTGACCGTGGTAACGGTAGTGGTTGCAGCGGATCTTGTTTATACCGTGATCACCACATTAAATTTCCGCAACCAGTTGGAAGCACTGTATCGTATCCGTGACGAGCTGGTTACCCAGCTGGAGGAGGAACGCTTCTCTTCTCTGCGGCAGATCATATTCTCAAGGATCCATACACAGAACGAACGTACCGAGGGCTTTCTAAAACGCCTGGAGGAGTTAAAGGAAACTTACTCCGGCGAGGATTCCAAGCTGGCAGAGATCGAACAGCGTTTCAAAGAATACAAGGAACGTCATACTTCTTTCCAGAAAAAGAATCCTTTCTTTGGAAACAAACGTATCATGCAGGCATTCCCTACTTTGAAATTTATTCCTGAGTCTGTACGAAAAACAGGACGTAAGCCGGTGAAGATCCTGCTGAAGGATTTCCTGCTGCAGATCACAGAGAAGGAACATTCTGAGAAATAATAATTTTATTTATAAACGTTTAAAGTAAGATCAAACATTTACCGATACACCAAAACAAGCTCCAACGGGCTGAATCATCCGCCTCCCGGAGCTTGTTTTTTATATCGTTTATTGATCTGGAGCAATCCGTGGCATCAGTTGTGGGCAAAATACCTTTTGCCCACAACATCTTTATATTTAAAAATTATATTTACAGGTGAAGCACCCGTTCCTTGATCTCCTGGGTTCGTCCCTGATTCCAGAACTGTGTTCCGATATATCCACAGGTACGTCTCGCCACATTCATTTTATTCTGGTCGGTATTGCCGCAATTTGGACATTTCCAGATCAGCTTGCCGTCATCGTCAGTCACAATCTGAATCTCTCCGTTATAGCCGCATTCCTGACAGTAATCACTCTTTGTATTGAGCTCTGCGTACATGATATGCTCATAAATATACTGCATGACACTGAGCACCGCATCAATATTATCTGTCATATTCGGCACTTCCACATAACTAATGGCCCCTCCCGGAGAAAGCTCCTGGAACTGCGCCTCAAATTTTAACTTCTCGAAGGCATCGATTGGCTCTGTCACATGAACATGATAGCTGTTGGTAATATAATTTTTGTCTGTAACGCCCTTGATCACGCCAAAACGCTTCTGTAAGCATTTGGCAAATTTATAGGTCGTGGACTCCAGAGGGGTTCCATAAAGACTGAAATCAATATTCTCCTCCTCTTTCCACTTGGCACATGCTGCATTGAGCCTTTTCATGACCTCAAGAGCAAACGGTGTGGCACTTGGATCGGTATGGGATTTGCCTGTCATATACCGGGTACATTCGCAAAGTCCCGCATATCCCAGTGAAATTGTAGAATATCCACCGTATAACAGCTTGTCGATGGTCTCACCCTTTTTCAGACGGGCAAGAGCTCCGTACTGCCAGAGGATCGGTGCCACATCGGACGGCGTCCCCTTGAGACGGTTATGACGGCACATCAATGCCTTTTTGCAGAGTGCCATTCTCTCGTCAAAAATCTCCCAGAACTTGTCCATATCTCCGCCGGATGAGCATGCGATATCCACAAGATTCACCGTAACGACGCCCTGATTAAAACGACCGTAATATTTTGGCTTGTTATTTTCATCCACATAAGGAGTCAGGAACGAACGGCAGCCCATGCATGGATAGCAGTGTCCCTCTCCGTTTTTATCAATCTTAAGCTCCAGCATTTTCTTTTCGGAAATATAATCCGGCACCATTCTCTTGGCGGTACATTCTGCTGCCAGCTTTGTGAGATACCAGTACTTGCTTCCCTCGGTGACATTGTCCTCCTCCAGAACATAGATCAGCTTCGGGAATGCCGGTGTAATGTAAACACCCTTTTCATTTTTGACGCCAAGAATCCTCTGACGCAGGATCTCCTCGGTCACAAGTGCAAGGTCATCCCGCACCTGTCCTTCCGGCACCTCGTCCAGATACATAAAGACAGTGACAAACGGTGCCTGTCCGTTGGTGGTCATCAATGTGATCACCTGGTACTGGATCATCTGGACACCCTTTTTGATCTCATCCAGCACACGAAGCTCTGCCACCTTATTGATCTGCTCCTCTGTGGCCTCTACCCCGGATTCTTCAAACTCCTCCCGGACAATACAGCGGAATTTCTTACGGCTGACATCCACGAATGGTGCCAGATGTGCCAGACTGATGCTCTGGCCGCCGTACTGGGAGCTGGCGATCTGGGCGATACTCTGTGTCGCAATATTACATGCCGTGGAAAAGCTCTTTGGCGTCTCGATGGCTGTCTCACTGATCACGGTGCCGTTCTGCAGCATATCCTCCAGATTGACCAGACAACAGTTGTGCATATGCTGTGCAAAATAATCGGAATCGTGAAAATGGATAATGCCCTGCTCATGAGCATGGACAATGTCCTCCGGCAACAGAAAACGCTTTGTGATATCCTTGCTGACCTCTCCTGCCATATAGTCACGCTGCACGCTGTTTACCGTTGGATTCTTGTTGGAATTTTCCTGCTTGACTTCCTCATTATTGCACTCCAGAAGACTTAAGATCTGATCGTCTGTGGAGTTGGATTTACGTACAAGTGCTCTGGTATACCGATATGTGATATACTTTCTCGCCAATGCAAAGGCACGGTTATTCATGATCTGGTTCTCCACCATATCCTGAATCTCCTCTACATTTGGGGACCGTTTCATATCCAGACACATCTGCTCCACATTATCAGAAATCTCCTGAATCTGCTGCAGAGAAAGACGCTCACTGGCAGGCACCTCCCTGTTTGCCTTCATAATAGCTGCTGTGATCTTTGTAATATCAAATACTGTCTCCGTACCGCTTCTTTTTATAATTTTCATTCTCCTCAACCTGCCTTACATTAAAATAATTCATGACAAAACAAGCGTTTTGCCGCTTTGGCACCCTATATCATATAAAATATTATTTATACAATAAACCGTGGCTCCTCATGTGTGAGCCACGGTTATAATGTTAGCATATATGAAAATTTGTGTCAATAGAAATTCGACAATATATTGTATTCTACGCTTGTCTAACCACAATATATAGTGCATGTAACTTTTTTCATCTAAAGCACATTGTTCTGTATTTATTCCCGGCTGTCCAGATCCCTTTGCAGTGCCTCCAGATAATGAATAAACACCTCTCCCTGCACCCGGATCCGGTAATCCTGATCTAACTCCTCCCGCCGGAAGCTCTTTCGTCCCCCGTTGCGGGCTCTGTCCCAAAAACGCATCATATCCCGGTAAGGTACATAATAGCAGAGATTGCATCCGCTGAAATAAATGATCAGAAAGGAAATGCCATCCTGTTCCTCAAACTCTGTCATAAATTCCACCTGATGCTCATGGATATTCTGCAGCGGGAATGTATCTGTGGCGCACTCCTTGGCATCAAAACAGATGGGAAGCCCCTGCACATTTCCCAGATAATCCACGGTACTTTTCTGCTCAAAATAAGCAAGGGTAATATGATGATGCTCCTTGTCAAACTCCATGGGTGTAATGGGGGTGGGGATCTTCTGCACCAGTGCCAGTTTTTCCCGGCGGTATTTTTCATTTGTCATATTAAGGGACTCCTCCAGCATGGAACCTCGAAGTCCTCTGGAATTCCATGATGCCATGGAAGCTTCCTCCTTTTCAGCAATAATAAAACCGGTATAAATGATCAGACATCTAATATATCAACATCAAAACCTATCCCTTCCAGTACCTGCGCAAATTTGCGGGGCAGATCTGCAATAAATATTTTATTCCAATAAAGGGATGGCAGATACTCTTCTTTTGAAAGCTCTAACTGCCATGCATGAAGAAGCTGGCTCCGCAGATGAAACTGCTGCTCTGCCTTTCCTCTTCTGCCATATTTTGCGTCTCCCACTGCCGGATAACCAATGCTTGCCAGATGTGCTCTGATCTGATGGGATTTACCGGTGATCAGATGGATCTTAAGCAGGGTATATGGCTCTCCCTCCCAGAAGACCACCTGCAACGGCTGATACTGTGTTTCAATCTCCACTGTCCCATTTTCCGGACTTCTGACTACTGTCACAATATTTTTCCCGGAGTCCTTTTTCAGATAGCCATGAAGCTTTTTCTCTCCCTTGACTGCGCCATGCACCAGACAGAGATAATATTTTTTGAGCGTTCTTTCCTTAAAAAGACGGTTCATCCACTGAAGACCGTGAATACTTTTGCCAGCCACCACCAGACCACTGGTATTACGGTCAAGGCGGTTACAGATCCCCGGACGAAATGTCTGCGCAGAATCCTTTCCCAGATAATCCTCCAGCCATTCCACCAGAGAATAATCATATCTATCCGCTTTTTGGGACAATACTCCCACCGGTTTGTTCAACACCAGAATATCCTGATCCTCATAAACCACCGGAATTTTCATGGATTTTGACCGGGAGCTTTTCGTTTTCTTCTCCTGCTCTGAAATCTGCTTACGAAAGCTCTCAATTGTTTCGTCGGCCAGATAAAGAGTAATCTCATCTCCCGCCGCTACCTTTTCAGAACCGTCCGCTTTTTTTCCATTTAATTTGATATTCTTTTTGCGGAGCATCTTATAAAAAAAGCTCCGGGGTGCCAGCTGCATATATTTTGCCAGCATCCGGTTCAGTCTCTGACCTTCCTCCTGAGCACTTACCTTTAAAACACGCATATAACAACCATGCCCTTCCCAAAATAAAACTCTTAAACCGCAGATATGATACCTGCAAAGTAAGTTTCATTAATATCACTCTACTGACATAACCCAACCTGCAGATTTACCCTTACACGATCAGGGAGCGGATATAGGAATCCACGTTTTGGGCTTCCTCTGCCGTCACCTCATGCTCCTGCATCCGCTCTACTTCCTTGAGAAACAGCTTTTCACTTGTTACGATCTGTACCTGAAAATCACCCCACTGGTGTACTCCATTCGTCAGATACTCACGAATATAGGACACATCCTGACCGTCTTTTCCGATCAGTGCGATCACATGACCAGCCCCTACCACGGCAAAGTCCAGGTTCATTACCTTATCCGGCGAAGTGATCACCATATCTGTATACAGCTTTGCCCCCTGTGCTCCGCTGTTTTCCAGACATTTCTTTGCCTTATCATAACGCTCTCTGCTGACACTGCGATACGGGAATAACACGATCAGTGCCACAAGCTGTTTCGCCCATGGGAGAACACAGAGAATCGCCAGTACCGTGAAAATATTGGCGCGTGACATTTTATTGAGCAGCAGTCCGATCCCAAAAATGGCTGCTGCAATAATAACGATCGCAACCACCATAATGATCTTTCTTTTTTTCTTTTTGTTGATATACTCAAAGCTTCCTTTTTCTAACATAACAGTATCCATGCCTTTCCAATATCATAAAA
>CADAKW010000029.1:18303-40116 GCA_902788645.1 uncultured Lachnospiraceae bacterium | reverse complement strand
ACGATTCCCTCCGCTGTCACACCGCCGTACTCCTGTATGTACTCCTTTTCCAGCGAACCGCTGTTGACACCCACACGGATCGGTATATTTCTCTCCTTTGCCACATCCACCACGGCACGGACACGATCGTTATCTCCGATATTTCCCGGATTGATACGGATCTTGTCGGCCCCATGCTCCATCGCTGCGATTGCCAGACGATAGTCAAAATGAATATCCGCAACTAGCGGGATATGGATCTGCTTTTTAATCTGCTCCAGCGCCTCTGCCGCCTCCATGGTCGGCACTGCACAACGGATAATATCACAGCCCAGCTCCTCCAGTGCATGGATCTGGGCCACGGTTGCTGCTACATCTTCTGTCTTTGTATTGGTCATTGACTGAATGGCTATGGGATTTCCTCCTCCGATAGCACGGTCCCCAATATGAACTACCTTTGTATGATCTCTGTACATTTTCACCACACCTTTCCCTGTTAATGTATGATTTTCCAAATATCGTTAAACATGATGAGTACCATGAGGATCATCAGCAGGAAGAAACCGATCACATGAACCAGACCTTCCTTTTCACGATCCACCGGCTTGCCACGAACCGCCTCGATCAGGATAAATACAAGTCTTCCACCGTCCAGTGCCGGCAATGGCAGCAGGTTCATAACACCAAGATTGGCACTTAATAGCACGGACATATAAAGCATATTGATGATCACTGCCTTGGCACCATACTCCACACTCTGATCGATCACACCGCCTACCGCATCAACAATACCAACGACACCTGAAACATCATTGCGGGATACCTTTCCACGCACAAGCTGTCCCAGACTCGCTACTGTTGTCTCGATCCAGTATTTCACCTCGATCACACTATATTTGAGAACAGCTGCCGGCCCCTTCATCTCATCCTTTGATGCCACAAAGCCCAGTGTCTTTCCCTCATACGGCTTTGGCGTAACCTTAATGGTTTTCTCCGTTCCCTTACGGTCGATCAAAAATGTTACAGCCTTTCCTGTCTTATTTTCCTCCATAACACGGCTAAGCTCACCACTGTTCGATACCTTTGTTCCATTGACCTCCAGGATCACATCCTTCGCCTTGATCCCGGCTTTTTTAAATGCTCCGTCATCTGTCACATTGGAAACCTCCGGCTTTGATTTTTCGTCGGATGGGTAACCAAATCCAAACAGATATGTCTTGTAATCCGGATCAATGGAGATTGTTTTGTCCTTGCCGTCTCTTTGTACCTTTACCTTCACCGTATCTCCGTTAAGGGGATGCAGCTGCAGATAAGTTGTGATCTCGCGTCCAATGGAGATCTTGTGGCCATCAATGCTCTTGACCATATCACCCACCTGTACTCCGGCAGCCTCACCCGGCTGTCCCGGCAGCACCTGAACTACCTCGGGCATGTCAATACCGGCATTGCCCAGAATGATAATGGAAAATACAAATGCCAGTATAAAATTAAAAAAAGGTCCCGCAAAGATTACCGAAAATCTGGCCCACACTCCCTTACTGTTGAAGGAACCCTCTGACTCATCCTCCGTATCCTCACCAACCATGGCACAGGAACCACCGATTGGAAATAATTTCCACGAATACTTCGTAATGTGTGCCCAGTCCTCTCTCTCCTCAAACATCTTCTGGCTGCAAAACAACTTGCAGGTCATCCCTTTTTCTGTCTTGCAGAAGGTGATGATCCTCGGTCCCATTCCCACGGAGAACTCCGTAACCTCTACTCCGTTTTTCTTTGCCAGCAGAAAATGACCAAACTCGTGAACCACCACGATAACGGTAAATATCAACAATGCCGCAACAATATTCATTCCAACAACCAGCCTTTCTTCTCTCTTCTCTTTATTTGCATAAAACTATTATGCATAATATGAACTCCGAAGAGCTCATTACTTAGCCATTAAGCATTTGTTTCATCAATCTTTGCATATACCTCTGCCTCCACTGCGAGGATCTCCTCCAATGACGGATTGGATATCTTATGATGATCATTCATGCATTTCTCAATGATCCTTGGGATATCCAGATAACCGATCTTGCGATCAAGGAACATTGCCACCGCCTTTTCATTGGCCGCATTAAATACCGTCGGCATACTGCCCCCCTGACGTCCTGCCTCATAAGCCAGTGCAAGACCACGGAAATTGTCAGGATCCGGCTTTTCAAAGGTAATGTCCGTAAGCTTCCAAAAATCAAGACGCTCTCCCGGCAGATTTCTCCTTTGAGGATATGTCAGCGCATACTGGATCGGCAGCTTCATATCCGGCGTACCAAGCTGTGCCATCACTGCCCCATCCACAAACTCCACCATGGAATGGATCACACTCTGCGGCTGGATCACCACCTGAATATGATCATAATCCACATCAAAAAGCCAGCGTGCCTCCATCACCTCAAGCCCCTTATTGACCATGGTTGAGGAATCGATCGTGATCTTACGGCCCATGGACCAGTTTGGATGCTTCAGCGCGTCCTCCACTGTCACGCCGGCAAGCTCCTCCTTTTTCTTTCCACGGAATGGTCCACCGGATGCTGTCAGCAGGATCTTGCTGATCTCGCCATGATGCTCTCCGTTGAGACACTGAAAGATTGCCGCATGCTCACTGTCCACCGGTGTCAAAAGCACCTGATACTGCTGGATCATAGGCATTATGATATGACCGGCCGTTACCAGTGTCTCTTTATTGGCAAACGCAATATCCTTTCCGTTTTTGATGGCCTCGATCACCGGCCGTATACCGATCATACCCACTACCGCTGCCACGACCACATCCGCAGAAGCCACAGTGGCACAGGCGATCAGTCCGTCCATGCCGTAAAGCACAGATACATTTTCATCTGCCACTCTGCGCGCCAGCTCTCTCGCTTTTTCCTCCCGGTAAATGCACACCACCTCCGGATGGAATTTGCGGATCTGCTGCTCTACCAGATCAATGTTGCTTCCGGCAGCCAGAGCCACCACCTTCATATCCTCATTATTTTCTACAACCTCCAGCGTCTGTGTCCCGATGGATCCTGTAGAACCCAAAATTGCTATATGTCTCACTTGAATCCTCCCATTGTAAATGATTCCCTTATCGTATCAGACATAACCCACATGTTATCCCTGACTGTTATGCGCATCCCATCTTTTGATCAACCTTCCTCTGCTGTTTTCAAACCTCTACAGCAGGATAGCAAGCAGATAAACTAAAGGTGCCGTAAATATAATACTGTCAAAGCGGTCCAGAATACCGCCATGACCGGGAATCAGTTTTCCATAATCCTTAATATCATAATTACGCTTGATCGCAGAGGCAGTCAGATCGCCGATCTGGGAGATCACGGAACCGACACCTCCGATCAGTGCAAACTGCCACCAGTACTCTGTCTCCTGACGATAAAACGCCAGAGCAAACAGAAAACCGATCAATGCCGCACCGATAATGCCTCCCAGACATCCCTCAATAGTCTTATTGGGGCTGAGCTTTGACGGAAGCTTGTGCTTACCCAAAAGCTTACCTGCACAATAAGCGCATGTATCAGACCCCCAGGAAGCCACAAAGATCAGCCATACGGTCAGGATACCGCCCTCCAGATAACGCACCTTAAAGATAAAGGACATCATCAGTGTCACATAGACCAGTCCAAAAAACAAAAGAGTCATATGATCTGAATGATACTTCGGATATGCGATCACATAGCATGCCATCATTACCATCAACGTAAGGATCAGCCATAATATTAAATATTCATAATAATTATCTAATATGAGAATATCAAGAATGATACTTGATATATATCCGATCACTGCCGGCGGAGTCTTCTGAAGCCCTGCAGCACGATAAAGCTCAAATAATCCGATCAGCGAAATCGCCGTCACTACCCAGAACAGCGGCCATCCGCCATTTACCATCAGTGCAATGGTGATCGCCACCAGTACGATCCCGCTTGCCAATCTTGTCCAAAACATTATAAAAACCTCACCTTTCCAATCATACTAGATTCCTCCGAATCGTCTGTCTCTCGACTGATAAAACTCAACCGCCTTTTCCAGCTCTTTTTTATTGAAATCCGGCCACAGGGTGTCCGTAAAATAGAACTCAGCATAAGCAAGCTGCCACAATAAATAATTGGAAAGTCTCTGCTCTCCGCTGGTACGGATCATCAGATCCGGATCCGGAATATCCTTTGTATCCAGATATTCTGCTATCTTCTCCTCTGTGACATCCTCCTTATGAAGCTTTCCTTCCTCTGCATCCTGTACCATATTTTGGACAGCCCTGCGTATCTCATCTCTGCTGCCATAATTTAATGCCACCTGAAAATGAAGACCTGTATTGCTTGCGGAAACCTCCTCCAGCTCTTTGATCTTGTCCTGAAGTTCCGGCTCCAGACGGCTGATATCACCGATCACACGCACCTGCATATTGTTCTTTTTGCTGGTTTTGATGCAATCCTTCAGATAGCTATGTAAAAGCTTCATCAGAGCATCCACTTCCTCCTGTGGTCTGGACCAGTTCTCTGTGGAAAATGCATACATGGTCACATACTCAATACCCATATTCCATGCAGCCTCACAGATTTTCTCCACATTCTTGCTTCCGGCCGCATGACCGGCATTTCTCGGCAGCATACGCTTCTTTGCCCATCTGCCGTTTCCATCCAATATGATCGCCACATGTCTTGGCACTGCTTTTTTATTCTCACCCATAAGACTCTTGATCCTTTCTCTTGTTATCTACTTCAAAAGACAACTTTTTCGCAAATTTATCAATTTAGAAAACACAGGGACAGACAACCGCCTATCCCTGCTGAAAGTTCTTATACTGTCATAATTTCCTTTGACTTATCCTCAACCATGCCATCTACCTTTTTGATATAAGTATCTGTAAGCTTCTGGATATCATCCTGCAATGTCTTCTCCTCATCCTCAGAGATCTCATTGGCTTTCTGCTCTTTCTTGATCGCATCGTTGGCATCACGACGGATGTTTCGGATCGCAACCTTTGCATTCTCGCCCTTCTTGCGGACATCCTTTACCAGCTCCTTACGACGCTCCTCGGTAAGCTCCGGGAATGTCAGGCGGATCGCCTTACCATCGTTGTTTGGTGTCAGGCCAAGATCCGATGTCATGATCGCCTTCTCGATCTCCTTGATCAGGCTTGGCTCCCAAGGCTGGATCACCAGAGTACGTGCCTCTGATACCGAAACATTGGCAACGCTCTGCAGATTGGACTGTGTTCCATAATAATCTACAGTGATCTTGTCCAGTACATGCGGATTGGCACGTCCTGCACGGATCGTTGTATACTCACCGGACAGGCTGTCCAGTGTCTTGTTCATTTTGTCTTCGTACTGTTTTAATTCCACGCTCATTGTAATCCTCCATTTAATTATGCTGTCACAAGGGTTCCATGAGTGGTTCCCTGTACTGTATTAACGATACTGTTCTCCTCATTTAAACCAAATATCATCATTGGCATATGATTCTCCATGCACAGAACGGCAGCTGCCAGATCGATCACACCGAGTCTCTGGTTAATAACCTCATTGATATCGATCTCATCATACTTTTTGGCATCCGGATTGACTGCCGGATCGGAATCATAAACTCCATCAATGGATTTGCCTGACAATATGATGTCAGCCTCCATCTCAACGGCCCGCAGCACAAGTGCCGTGTCGGTAGAGAAGTACGGATGACCGGTTCCTCCTGCGAAGAATGTCACAACACCCTGCTCCATATACTTCACTGCCAGATCCTTCGAGAAAAGCTCTGTAAAGGAGCTGCATGCAAATGGTGTCAGCACTGCTGTTTTGATCCCGACAGAACGGAATATCTCAGAAACATAAATACAGTTCATCACTGTGGCAAGAGTGCCGATCTGATCTGCCTTGGTGCGGTCAATATTCTGGCTGGTACGTCCTCTCCAGAAATTGCCGCCGCCTGTTACCACACCGATCTGAATCCCCTGATCCACAAGGGTTTTCACCTGTCTTGCGATCTCCAGACAGGTTGCCTCATCAAATCCGGTCTTGTTGGGACCGGCAAGAGCCTCACCGCTCAATTTTAACAAAACTCTCTTATACTTTGCCATAATCTTTGTCCATCCCCATTTAATTATTTATCTTCAAAAAACTCATCCAGGTTTACACCTGCGTAGTTCAATGAGCAGTATCCGTCAACAACAGCCCCTGTATTGACCTGAATTGATTTTGCTTTAATGCTTCCCTGTACGATCGCTGTAGAATCTACAACAACCGGTCCGTTCACATCGATATTACCCTTTACGGCTCCCGCTACTGTAGCTGAAGTGCCCTCAATATCTCCGATGATCACAGTACCTCCTGCTACCTCTACGGCTCCCTCGCTCTTGATATTGCCCTCCAGGCGCTTGGTCTGTACCAGCACATCAGCAGCTGACACATTACCGGAGATCGTACCGTATACGGAAACTCTGCCCAGACAGTCTACATCACCGGTGATGGTACCCATAACCTCCAGAGAACCCTCTGAGGAGATGCCACCGTTGATAGTGGTTCCCTTGGTGATCACGGTTACATCGTCATCATCCGTATCAATCTGTGCTGCCTTGGCATCAGGCTTACTCTCCTCCACAGGAGTCTCTTCCTTGGCAGCCTTTAAGATGTCCTCTACAGAAAGCTCTTCCACCGGCTCAGGCTCAGATTCCTCCTCTGCATTCTTGAGGATATCTTCTACGGATATTTCCTCTGCCGGCTCAGACTCCGGCTCCTCTTTAGCCGCTTTCAGGATATCCTCCACGGAAAGCTCCTCTGCCGGTGCCTCCTCTGTGATTTCCTCTTCTGCCGCACTGTCTGCAAACAGGCTGTCTCCTGCCTTCTCATCCTTTGTATCATCAGACAGATCATCACCAAATATCTGACTCAGTATGTCCTTATCTACATTTGCATCTTCAAATTCACTCATCTTATTAACCATGCCTTTCCTGTCACCTGCCGGCTTTCCGCCGCAGGCACAAATCTGTGTGTGAAGATCATTCACACTGTCACCTTGTTCCTTCGCTCTTTCTCTGCTGTCAGCCCACAGAATCCTTTGATACATGCTGTACCAGAGGTGTTGCGTCTGTGATCGGCAATATATCATAACCAGCATTTTTCAGCTGTCTGATCAGCTTTGGTAAAGACTGTGCCGTTGCTGTCTTTGTCTGCTCATCATGCATCAAAAGCACCACATTATTTCCTGCTACTTTGACGTTACTCATAGCATGCTCCACCAGCTGGGAAGCTGTATAAGACTTTCCCGTGGCGTCGTCATTCTGCGCATTCCAGTCAAAATAAGTCAGACCACTTTGATTCAGATAACGGATACATTCCTTCATAGGCACCTTACTGACTGTGTTGCTGCTGCCCCCCGGAAAACGGTAAAACTTTGGTCTCACCCCGGTGATCTGATACAAATAATCACTGATACCGGTCACATCCTTCTGAAAGGACTCCATGTCAGCATACACTGTTTTGTATACATGGGAATATGAATGCATCCCTAGCGTATGTCCCTCCGAAACAATCCTCTGATACCTTTTTTCGTTGGCTTCGCCCTTTTGGGCAATGCAAAAAAAAGTTGCCCGGACATTGTTGTCCGCCAATGTATCCAGGATCGTATCCGTATTTGCACTTGGTCCGTCATCAAAGGTCAGATAGACATTTGGCTTCTCCGGATCATCATAAACTGCCGCCTGATTTTTCTCCAGCTCCTTTTGCTTTTCCTGAAGCTCCTTCTCCAGATCGTCAAGCTCCTTTTGCAGATTTTTCCGATCCGATCTGCTCTGCTTCAGTTGCTCCTCCAGCCGGTCGATCTTCCCTCCAAGCGTCTGTACCCGTTTATGATTCAGGTAACCATAAATGCACAATATCAGGATGATCAGCAGACAAACGGTAAACACGATCCGGCGAATCATGATCGCCTGTTTCCGCCGCTGACGGCGTTTTATGCGGATGCGTTCCTCCTGTCGTGTCATTTCGTCCCCCTCTCTCCTATGGAAACAAGACCCATATTGCAAAAGTATAACATATCTTTCCTGTTTCGTCCAGTATACGGACGGACATCTATTGATTTAATTCGTCCAGTAATTTCCGTTTTCTGGTTCCGATCAAAAGCTCCTGATTATACTGCAGATACCGCTCGCACGGATGCTGGGCAAAAAACTGCACTGCCTCTGTCATCAGGGTCAGCTCCGTAACAAACAATATCATTTCCTGTCCGTTTCCAAAGGCATTCTCCATAAAATCAAAGGCTGCCTCGACGGCCTTTTCGCCCTCCTGTTCCTGCTGCTCCAGCTGCTGCCGGCATTGTTCAAAGCCCGCCAGTGCCTCTGTAAATGCTTCTCTGATATTCCGGGAAGCCGGCCGGAATGCCGCCATCTCCCGGACCAGCTTTTCCTTCTGACGGACGTCCTGCTTTTCCGCCAGACCGGATTCTCCAAGCTTCTGTATCTGTGCCTCGATTTTTTGCAAAAGTGTTTTATATATCTGAGCCGGAGCTTCCTGCTGCACGTCCTTATCCTTAAGGATATGCTGATACTCCTTCAAATAGTCATACCATTGATCTGTTTTTTGCTTCTGCAGACGGATCTGTCCCAGCTGTTTTTGAAGTGCATCGGTCAGAAGACCGGTCACACTGACTCTCTCATCAAAATCAGCCTGGAACAGACGGGTATATACCTCTGTGCGGACATGTCCTTTCAAAATATCAGGAATGCCGTAATCATCCTGATATTTATGATAAAGCTCCAGATATGCCGCCACATCCTCCGCCACATCATGATGACGCAGGAATTCATAAACGATCTCCTCCCCCACCGGGATATCTAACTCCTCATAAGCATAGATCAGCTGGCTTAAATCCTCCCAGCCTCTGGCTGTCACAAACTGCAGACCGTCCACATCCGCCTCCACCCGGTAGAAATTCTTTGGCCGAAGCTCCAGGTAACTCAAAAGTGCGCCATGTACCTTCTGCGCCCTTGCATACTCCTTCCAGACAGGATAATCAGCCTCCACATCGATCCGGCGGACACGGTCCAGCGTTACCATGTCAAATTCCCGGACGGATTTGTTATACTCCGGCGGATTGCCCGCTGCAACGATCACCCAGCCCTCCGGTATCTTCTGATTGCCGAACATCTTTCCCTGGAGAAACTGCAGCATCGTCGGTGCCAGTGTCTCGGAGACACAATTGATCTCATCCACAAAAAGGATTCCCTCAGACAGACCGGTCTCCTCCATCCGCCGGTATACACTGGCAATGATCTCACTCATGGTATATTCGGTGATGGAATATGTTTTCCCATCATAGGAGGTTTCCCGGATGAACGGCAGTCCCACGGCACTCTGTCTCGTATGATGGGTAATATTGTAGGCTACCAGCGCAACTTTGCACTCCCGTGCGATCTGCTCCATGATCTGCGTTTTTCCTATGCCCGGAGGTCCCATTAAAAGGATTGGTCTCTGACGTATGGACGGGATCTTATAATCTCCCATATCATCCTTTGCCAGATAAGCCTGTACCGTATTTTTTATCTCATTTTTTGCCTCTTTTATATTCATTCTGCTAACCATGTCCTTTCTGCTTTATATCCTCCACTGACCCTCGTCAACTCTCATCCTCATCGCCCACGCCGGCACCTTGTCCTCTTCAAAATCATTTAAATATAAAAACGCGGTTTTATATGGCGGTCTTTCTCCGGGATAAATCCCCTTTCCATCTGTAAAGTACAAAAGGCCGCAGAGATTGTCAAAAGCTCCCTCCTCCATAAGCTGCTGTACCCGCGCAAATGCCGGACGGAAATCCGTGCCGCCCCCGCCATGGATCTCAAATTGCCGAAACATCTGCTCCAGCTCCTCCTGCGAACAGATCACATCCTCCTTCTGCACTGTCTCATCACATTGCAGTACCCGGATCCTTGCTGTCCTGAAAAAGCTGTTTTGTCCCGAAAGGATCTGAAATGTTTCCTGCAAAAATCCCTTTACCAGGTCCCCGCTTGTGGAATAGCTTGTATCTACGACAATAACAAAATCCTGTATCTTTTTGACCTCACTGCTTTCCACCGGTTCCACCAGCGGCAGATTGCCATACAGCCGCAGGCCATAGGTATAATAACTCAGATCAAACTCATCCGGATCCATCTTCAGCTCCTCCCGCATCACAGCAAATTTCTTTAAAAAATCCTGATAGCTTCTTTTTTGCTGCCCGGCCTTCACCTGCTGTTCCAGAAGCTTCTGTCCTTTCTCCTTGTCATCTCCCTGCCTTTTCTGTTCCAGAGTAACCTGACGCGATGCCTGCTTCCACTGATCTCTCACCGGTGACGGCGCTGCCTGCCTTTTTTCCTCCTTCGGCCAGTATCTGTGGTCATCTGCTGCAAACTCCTGATGAAGCACGGCAATCCTCTCCGGATCCTTTGTCTGCAGATACCGGTAGATCACCGCTGCGGAAAGCCCCTCACCATACTGCCCAAGCTCCTTGTATGTCTGCTCTCTGGTCCACCCGAGGATTCGCCGTACCGCCGGTTTGTCCAGATGGTCGATCACATACTCCACGGCTATATCACAGGCCGTATTCCACAGCAGACGATCCCTCTGTCCGCCGATCCACAAATGCTGGAACAGGCAATGCAGTACCCCATGGAGATAAAGCCTGTTAAGATATTTATCATTCTTTTGAAAAACCCGGATCAGCTGCTCCGAAGAATAATGAAGCACTTCTCCGTCTACTGCCAGCGTAGTGATCTGCCGGTCCGCCTGGGGCGTCATGATCTGAAATGCTCTTCCCATATAACGAAGATCCACAAATAAGGCATCCCGGGTATATGCCAGTATCTTTAACGCCATCTGTTCTTCCCACTCTGTCTCTGTCATAATATGTTCTTTCATGGAACTCCTCTTTTTACCAGTCCTCAAAGGTATAACGCTGCACCTCCGGCTTTCCCTCTGCCTGCTCTCTCTGCAGCTTCAGGATTGCCGCTGTCCCCTGCACCCACTCCATTTGTGAGGCAAGCTCGGCTGCCGCCGTCATTCCCTCCGGGGAAAGTATGTTTTCCTCTGCAAACTTCCGTATCAGCTCTATATTTTTTTCCTTTACCAACAGCGCTGCCAGAGTCCCCATATGGCTCCGCAGATATTCCCGATATCTCTGCTGCGCCAACTCCTCCAGCTCAGCGGGATACGCCAGACGATACCCTGCCATGCGGCACAATGTTTCCGGACTTTCCTCAGCCTGTGCCTGTTCAAATATATCATCATACCCCTTGAGATCCACAATGCCGTTTCGGAAACACTGTCTCGCCCGAAAGCCCTCTCCCCGGATACTCATGGCAAAGATATGCGCCGGTCCGATCTCATCGTAGTACTCCTCATATTCCGGATAATAAAGCCGGCCGGTAATCCTGTGTTCCTCCTCAAAGATCACATCCACATATGACATTCTCTGGGCAAGAAGCTGTTTCAGACCTGTTTCCTGACACATGCTCCCTCTCACCCGGAGGGTATGCAGACTGCGGCAATTCATAAACACATCACTTTCTACCCGGGCCAGTCCCGTTCCAAAGGAAAGCTCCTGCAGCCCTTTACAGTTATAAAATGCAAGATTTCCTATCCTGACAACGGTATCCGGCAGCTCCAGACGCCGGAGATATGCCCCGGATATCACTCTGACATTTTCCCCCGGCTGCTCCGGACACTCGATCGCCTTTGCCGAATCCGCAAAACAATAGTCCCCGATCTCCACCACCGGACAGCCACCGATCTTCTCCGGCACAGTAAGAGCGGGAAAATCCCCGTAGCACCGTAAAAGGCGAACTCCCCCGCTCTCTGTTTCTTCAATATAAAATTGTAAATTATTTTTTTCTGAAATGATCCGTCTGATTGAATCCATTGGTATCTCCCCATCCCTGCCGGGATCTATCTGCCGTCCTTAGCATCCGGATAAGAAAGCACGATCTTTAATAAACGGATCAGCTCCTCCGTATCCTTCCGTCCCAGGATCTGAAACATGCCTTCATACTCTCTGCTGATCATCTCCCGCATCTGCACTGCCTGCTCCCTGCCGGCATCTGTAATACATACATTTACATGGCGTCGGTCATGCTCTCCGCGTACTCTCCGGATCAGTCCCTTTCCCTCCAGACTGGTGAGAATGTCCGTCATACGCCCCGGCACCACATGAAGATGCTCTGTCAGCTTTCCCGCGTGAACATGATCTTCAATATAACAAAGGTATCGCAGCACACCGTACTCTCCACGGATACTGTCCATTACCGTCCTGTTCATCTTGCTGTTCAGAAGCTCTGCCAGCAGATTGTACAACTCTTCTCCTAAATTCTGTTCCTCTGTCATTGAATCCTCATTTCCAGACGGTTGTCCGCAAAAGAAAGCTTTCCTCCGTGGACAGCCTTCCTCTGCCCCTCAGTCTTACAACCGTCTTGCTTATTGATATTTTATCCGGTCACCGGATATACCGTCGTATCTCCATACCCTCTTTTTTTGCCATGGCAAGGAGACTCTGCTCATCACACATCTCTGCCGTGTATATTTTATTCCGTATCTCCGGTGATCTCTGATTCGTTTTACTCCGAAGCTGTCTGAGCAGATCTCTGCGAAGCCTTTTGGCATCGACACTTCCGATCATAAAGTCCATTACCGACCGCCCCTTTCCTGTCTATCCATATTAACGCAAATGAGCAGCAATGTAAACAACAAGCCGCCAATTGCAGCTCCTGCACTGTCAATCAGCACATCGCGAAGCTGTCCGCTCCTTCCCGGCACAAATAACTGATGAAACTCATCCGTTGATGCGTATGCCGCCGTTATGAGAACAGCTCTTGCAAACTGCTGTTTTGTGATCCTGATATCCCCCAGCACACCCAGTAAAAATACTGTCAGAATGGCATATTCCGTCATATGCGCACCCTTTCTCACCGGAAACTCTATTTTTTGTGCCAATGCCGTCTGCTCCTCCGGCGTCTTCCCCAGATATCCCGGTATCGTGACGGAACAGATCGCCCTTTCCACACGAAGACTGGTCTGCGTCGACTCATCTGCCGGCTGTGCCGAAAACAAAAATATCACAACCATCCACAAAAACGCTGCCACCAGACAGATCCGCCGGCGCAGAGACTTCCGGTTCCACAGCCATCTGCCGGCTCTCACAAGAAGCCGGAGAAGCAGCCAGATCAGATAACCGGCCAGTGCTCCCAGCGTATTCATCACCACATCGTCCAACTGGCAAAATCCCCTGCCGGTACGAAGCTGCGTGTACTCAATCCCCGCACTGCATACCAGTCCCAAGGGTACCGTAAGATAATGCCCCTTGCCGGGCAGGCTGGCAGGTAACAGGATACCAAAGGGAATAAACAGTAAAACATTTTCCAGTACCCATGCATGATCCTGCATCGTTGTCCCCCAGGTGCCAAAAAGCTGCATATCCGTCCCCCACCTGCTGCCGGGCTCTCTGCACAAAAACACGGTCTGCACAAGAACAAGAAAATATATCACAAAAAGGATACTCCCTATCCAGTGCCCCGGTCCCAGCGGCCATCTCCTGCAGATACCGGCAGACTTTGTCTCGTCCGCTGATCTGATATCTCTGCGGTATCGGAGTTCTCCCACCGCCAGACAGACCGCGATCAGAAGCACACCGTACACGGCTCCCACCCGGGCCGCCTCCGGCAAAAAAGCCACCACTTCCGATATATCTGTCATAATACATTGCATTATACTCATATTCCACCCTCATTCATTTCTCAGACCAGTCTCATTGCTGTCTCATTATTTTCCTTATGTATCTTACCATAATCTCACCAAAAAACAACCGTTGATCTCTTTTGTTTCAAAATTGTCTTCCTTGAATCTGATCCAAAAAGGGGTATAGTATAATTAGAAAATTCAAAAGAAGAAAAGAGGCATTTTTATGTGGATTTTATTTGCAGTGGGGTCATCCTTTTTTGCCGGGATCACCTCCATTCTCGCCAAATGCGGTATTCAAAAGACAGATTCTGATGTAGCAACTGCCATCCGTACCTGTGTGGTCCTTGTGTTTTCCTGGATATTGGTGGCTCTCACCGGAGCTTTAAAGGGAATCGAAGCTATTTCATCAGAAACGCTTCTTTTTCTGGTACTGTCCGGCCTTGCTACCGGAGCATCCTGGCTCTGTTATTTCCACGCTCTCCAGAAGGGGGACATCAATAAAGTGGTTCCCATCGACAAATCCAGCACGATCCTGACCATCATCCTGGCTCTGATCTTTTTACACGAAGGCATGAATCCCAAAAAGGCTGCAGCCGTAGTTTTGATCGCCACAGGTACTTTTATGATGATCACCAAAAAAGAAAACTCGCCTGCTTCCGAAAGCTCTGATAAAAGCTGGTGGATCTATGCCCTGTTATCCGCTTTTTTTGCCAGCATGACAGCGATTCTCGGCAAGATCGGCATCAGTGACATTGACTCCAATCTCGGAACCGCCATCCGCACCACCGTTGTTCTTTTTATGGCGTGGATCATGGTCTTTGCCAGGGGAAAATCTTCAAAGCTCCACGATATTCCACGGAAAGAGCTTCTTTTTATCTGTCTGTCCGGTCTTGCCACCGGTGGTTCCTGGCTCTGCTACTACCGGGCTCTGCAGGAGGGTCCGGCCAGCGTTGTTGTCCCGATCGACAAACTGAGTATTCTCGTGACCATCGCATTTTCATGGATCGTATTTCATGAGAAGCTCAATAAAAAATCAGCAGCCGGATTGGGGCTGCTGACCATAGGTACGTTGTTGATGATATAATGAGCCCAAAAGGGCTCATATTAGGAGTTTCTTCGAAACTCCGATATGCGCAGAAGCCGTGCGCGGATATATGATATAATAACTCCAAAATCCAGATGCTTCGCATCTGCCGCGCATTGCGCTTTAAGATTTTGTCGTTCACAAATTCTGCGCAAGTGAACAAGCTCCCTTGCGTTGCGAATTTGTGATACAATAAACCTTTTACTCGAATGCTTTCCGGATACTGTCATAATGCAGGAAGATTCCCTCTTTTCCATACTTCTCGATCTCTGCCAGATCAGCAATCTCAAAGCCGTTTACTTCTTCCTGCTGCACCGTTACATCAGACTCTGTAAAGTCCATGGTAAACCGGTAAACATCTACAAAATAGTTGTCACCTTCTTTAATATTCTCCCGGCGATACGAGAACAAAAGACCGCCCTCTGCATCGGACACATCCAGACCTGTTTCTTCCCGTATTTCACGCAGAATGGCATCTGCAGAATCCTCTCCAGCCTGCACACCGCCGCCCGGTACTTCCCACCAGCCCGGTGCCCATTCCTTATCCATAGCACGCTTCGTGATCAGAAATCTGCCATCCGGCCGTCTGATCACTCCCAGCACCGACAAGTGGTATTCCCCTTCCTTTAACCGCCAGTCGTTCCGCTTCATGGTACGCCCGGTACGCTGTTTATTTTCATCGTATATATCCCAAAATTCCATTGCTACTATTCCTTTGTATTTAATAATCTTTTCAATTTCTTATCAAAAGTCAAAATATCATAATTGTATACCTCATGATATGCATATAAAACACAATCTACAAAGTCCAGATTATGCTTTGCATACGTATCTAAGGCACAATTAACAACTTCCTTTTCCGTTATTTCCACTTCTCCTATAAAAACTTCCAAACCATTTCGAATCTCCTGTCTGCTGACAGAATAAACGCCTTTTAATACATATACAACCTCAGCAATGACCTCGATGGTTACTTTCGCATTTTCGCTTTGTATTGCACCCTGAGCATATTCTGCCATGTCAGGATTATCATTAAGTAAATACCGTAAAATCATATTGGTATCAAGCATTACCATAACGATCGATCACCGCCTTTTTCCAGGCATCCCTTTCCTGACTCTGCATAGAAGGCTTTGCATAATTCTCCAAAACACCTCTGGCTGACTGCATTTTCTTCTGGGGTTCTTCTTCTAAATATTCATCCAGCACTGTGATAACCAATTTCTGATTTTTTTTAGCGTGAATCTTTTCTAATGTTTGAACCGATTTACCATCATAATATCCCTGTAACGCTAACATGCAACCACCTTCTTCCTTATTAATGTGAGGCTTCTAGTCTATAATCTGATTATACCATAATTATGTGTTTTTTCAATTTAATTATGCTTCCTCGTTCATCTTCGCAAGCTTCGCTGCCTGATCCACTGCGATAATATTATCTAACAGCTCATTGAGATCTCCGTCAAGGATCTCGTTCAGACGATGGCTTGTAAACTTGATCCTGTGATCTGTCACACGTCCCTGCGGGAAGTTGTAGGTACGAATCTTCTCGGAACGGTCACCGGTTCCCACCTGGCTGCGTCGTTCTGCCGACTGCTCACTCTCCGCCTTCTCTCTCTCCAGATCATAAATCCGGGAACGCAGAACCTTCATTGCCTTGTCCTTATTCTTAAGCTGTGACTTCTCATCCTGACAGGATACCACGATTCCCGTCGGAATATGTGTAATACGCACAGCAGAGTCCGTCGTGTTGACGCACTGTCCACCGTTTCCGGATGCACGGAATACATCAATCTTACAATCCTTCGGATCCACCTGCACATCAACCTCTTCCACCTCCGGCATGATCGCTACGGTTGCCGTAGAGGTATGAATACGTCCCCCAGACTCAGTAGACGGGATTCTCTGTACACGGTGAACACCACTCTCATACTTCAGCTTGGAATACGCACCAAGACCGTTTACCATAAATACAATTTCCTTGAAGCCGCCAATACCGTTTTCATTGGCACTCATAACCTCAACCTTCCAGCGGTTTGCCTCTGCAAATTTAGAATACATACGGAACAGATCTGCCGCAAACAGTGCCGCCTCATCACCGCCGGCACCGCCACGGATCTCCACGATAACATTTTTATCATCATTCGGATCCTTTGGAAGCATCAGGATCTTTAATTCCTGCTCACACTTTTCTACCGTGTCACGGCACTCTGCCAGCTCCTCCTTGGCAAGCTCCCGCATCTCCTCATCGTTTTCCTCCTCCAGCATCTGGAGACTTTCCTCAATACCATCCTTTGCCGCGCGGTACTCCTGATACTTTTCTACGATCGGAGTAAGCTCACTCTGCTCTTTCATCAGCTCCCGGTATTTATTCTGGTCATTAATGACATCCGGATCTGTCAGCTGCATATTTATCTCTTCCAGACTCCGTGCCAAATCCTCCAAACGATCAAACATATTTCTTCCTCCTTACTGATCATCCCCTTCACAATAGTATAAGCTCCGGGGTTTACTACAATTCTCCTCAGACTTTATCCTTTTCTGATGCCTGTCACAACCCTGTCGTTTCCACAAAGATCCTGACAACATTCTATTTTCTCAAAGCCATGCTCCTTAAATAATGACGTCACAGCCTTTCCCTGATCATACCCGATCTCCACAGCAAGGATCCCACCGGCTTCCAGATGCGGCGGCACCTGCTCCAGCAGACGCCGGTACAGCTCCAGGCCATCCTCGCCACCGTCTAACGCCATCCTCGGTTCGTGATCCTTCACCTCCGGCATCAGGCCACATACCACCTCTGAGGCAATATAGGGTGGATTGGATACAATAATATCATACTTTCCTGATATATTTTCCAGCAGATCTCCCTGATAAAATGTAATATCTGCCTCCAGCCTCTGTGCATTCTTCACTGCAACCGCAAGGGCTTTTTCCGAAAGATCTGTGGCATCCACAAGCTCCGGTGTACCAAGCTTTGCCAGCGATACGGCAATGCACCCGGACCCGGTACAGACATCCAGCACTTTCTTCCCGTCAGACAGCGGAAGCAGTTTTTCCACCAGAAGCTCTGTATCCTGCCTCGGCACCAGTACATCCGGAGATACAATAAATTCCAGTCCCATAAACTCCTGCGTACCGGTCAGATGCTGAACCGGGATATGACTGCCACGCTGCCGGATCAGACCGCGATACTGCCGGGCATCCTCCTGCGAGGCTTCCTCCTGCTGCCGCATAAAAAAGCCCGCCCGGTCCATATGACTGATATATTCCAGCAAAAGCCATGCATCAAGCTCCGCATCCTCAATCCCACAGGCTGTCAGAGTCTTTTTCCCCTCTGCAAGAAGCTCTCTCCAGGTCATTTGCAACCTCCTGTCCTTATCTCCACAAATTTCGTTTATGACACCGGCCGCTAATTCTTCTTATCATCAAAGAAACGGTCCAGACTCTTTAACTCATCTGCTTCCTGCTCTATTGTCACCTTCGGTGCTGCTATCCTTCCCTCATCCAGCTTCGGAAGCTCCTGTGTTGCAGCAAGACGCTCAGCCCTGCGCTTCTTTGCTTCCTGATAAGCTCTCTCGTGGGCAGCCTCTCTGGCCTCCTGCTCCTTGATCTGACGCATACGCTCCGCTGCACGGTTACGGTATCTCTCCTCCCGCGCCTCCAGCTCCCGCCGTTTCTTGGACTTCGGAAGCCGGTCAAGGATTCCGGCAACACCGCCTGATTTCTTCTCCTGTTTGCGGCTTACGCTGCTCCGGCTTCTTCTGACCTCTGAGGTAGCAGGCTTTTCCATATTGTTTTCCGGTATTATGTCCTCTTTTTCGGACACATGTTCTTTTACATCTTCTGCCGCTGCCTCTTTCACAGCTTTCCGGTTTACTTCCGTTTTTTTCCGAGCTGCTTTCTTTTTCTCCCTCTTTGGCAGAGATTCCACGGCTTCTTCCCTGTCTGTCTCCGGCTCTTTCTGATTTTCTGTCTTTTCCTCTTTCCTTGGCAGAGATTCCACGGCTTCTTCCCTGTCTGTCTCCGGCTCTTTCCGGTCCTCTTTCGTTTTCTTCTTATTTGACAGAGAATCCACGGCTTTCTTATTTTCCGTCTCCGGCTTCTCCATCACTGTGGCTCCACTGCGGCTCCAGACAGCCTCATCGGTTTCCTCCGGTTTTGCAGTGAAAATCCCGGTCTCATCATATGTTTCTGTATCCTCATCAGCAAAAGCTGCTTCTTCTTTCTCTTTCGCCAGCTCCTGCTTTCTCTTCTCCGCCTTTTTCTTTCTCCTGCTGCGGCGCGCCATTTCCTTCTGCAGCTCCGCCTGATATGCTCTCCAATCGAAAACCGCCTCCACGGATGCGATCGCCACCTCGATCATGCCATCATCCGGCTCCCGTGTAGTCAGCCTCTGCAGCCAAAGTCCCGGCTTGCTGATCCATAATACCAGCTTATTGTCCGAATTGCCCACAAACTGGATCAATTCAAAGGACACACCGGCTACAACCGGGATCAGCAGGACCCGATAAAGCATCTGAAGCCAGAGATTATCGATCTGAATAAAGAAAAAGAAAATGATACTCACAAGCATAACAACCAGCAGAAAGCTTGTTCCACATCTTCTATGAAAACGGGACTGCTTTTTCACATTTTCCACCGTCAGATCCAGACCATTCTCCACACAATTGATGGTCTTGTGTTCCGCTCCATGATACATAAGCGTCCTTTTGATATCACTCAAAAAGGAAATTGCCACAACATATCCCAGAAATAATAATATCTTTAAAGCCGCCTCAATGACAGTAAGTATCATTTGAGAATGTACTCTGCTCTGAAACAGCTTTGACATAGCAAAGGGAAGTATCATAAAAAATCCAACCGCCAGCAGGATCGACAATGCCACGATCAGAATATTTTCCAGCATTTCCTTCCGCGGGGATACCTCCGCCACTTCCACTTTTCCGGACTGCTCCTCATCCTCCTCAATAAAGCTTGAGGAATAGGTCAGTGTCTTAATTCCCAGTATCAATGACTCTATAAATGCCACAACACCGCGAACGACCGGCAGACGAAGCAGAATATGCTTGTCCCGTACGCTCCCCGTGTTCCAGTTATTAACAGAAATTTCTCCATCGGGCTTTCTGACAGCGACTGCGTATCTGTCGCGGTTACGCATCATAACTCCCTCGAGTACTGCCTGCCCGCCAATTCCTGATGATTTCATCGTATCGTTCCTTCCTAACCACTAAATCATAGGTTACACCGTAACCAAATTATTGATTAACACAAATGGTCACAATACCACAAAGGTACTGTGACCATTTGAAAGACCGGTCTCCCCGGCCAAATATCCCGCTAGTTTGCGTTAATGCCATAACGACGATTGAATTTATCAATCGCACCACGAGCTTTAACAGCCTTCTGCTGTCCGGTGTAGAATGAATGGCATTTAGAGCAGATTTCTACATGGATCTCTTCCTTTGTAGAACCTGTTACAAACTCATTTCCACAGTTGCAGACAACCTTTGCCTGATAATAATTAGGATGAATTCCTTCTCTCATGATGTTAGTAACCTCCTTTCGTTATCCTGACAGGGATAACCTATTACTTACACACAACTTACTCAGTATATCATAGCGTCATTTCAAATGCAAGCACTTTTCTTAGACAATTTTTACTTTTTTTACCAGCTGGATCAGTTCTTTATTGTCCTTTGTCTTTCGGAACATAGAAATAATATTCTCTACCGCTTCCTCCGACTTATTTCCTCCAAAGGCCTTACGGATCAGGAAATTGGCCTCCAGCTCCTCCTGGTCCAGAAGCAGGTCATCCCGGCGGGTGCTTGATCTCGGCAGATCGATCGCCGGGAACAGACGCTTCTCAGACAGGCTTCTGTCCAGAACCATTTCCATATTACCGGTTCCCTTAAACTCCTCAAATACCACATCATCCATTTTACTTCCGGTATCAACCAGTGCCGTTGCAAGTATCGTGAGACTTCCACCTTCTCTCATATTACGGGCGGCACCAAAGAAACGCTTTGGCATATAAAGAGCTGCCGGATCCAGACCACCGGATAAGGTTCGGCCGCTCGGCTGTACCGTCAGGTTATAAGCTCTTGCCAGACGGGTAATGGAATCCAGAAGGATCATCACGTCCCCTCCATGCTCTACCAGACGCTTTGCACGCTCGATCACCATTTCAGATACTCTTTTATGATTTTCCGGCAGTTCATCAAAGGTAGAATAGATCACCTCGACATTTTCTCCCTGTATAGACTCCTTGATATCCGTCACTTCCTCCGGACGCTCATCGATCAGAAGCACGATCAGATGCATATTCGGATGATTGTGTGTCACGGATTTTGCCACCTGCTTTAATAAGGTGGTCTTACCTGTCTTAGGCTGGGAAACGATCATTCCTCTCTGGCCCTTACCGATCGGCGAGATCAGATCCATCATACGCATGGAAATATTGCTGTTTCCGGCTCCCGGTACCTCGAGACGGATCCGTTCATTCGGAAAGATCGGCGTCAGATTTTCAAACTTCACTCTGCCTGCGGTTTCCTCCAGCGTATATCCATTCACGGTATTTACATATAATAATGCACTAAATTTCTCATTTTGATTTTTTATACGGGTATTACCTACCAGAATATCTCCCGTGCGAAGCCCAAAACGGCGTATCATTGCAGGAGATACGTATACATCCGCCTCACCCGGCAGATAATTGTCACATCTTACAAAACCGTATCCCTCCGGCATAACTTCAAGAATCCCCGTCTTGGTCTCACCACTGTCAAGCTGTGCCAGCTCCGAAAACGGCATCGTTGCGGCGTCACCTCTCAGATTGACATGATTTGTATGCACATTCTCCTCATGCATGTTGCTTCTATTATCATGCGCACCGTAGCTGTCACGGCCGCTTCCACGCTCCTCACCTGTGCCATTCCGGTCGTCACGGCTGTAACAGTCTTCTCTGCCACCATTCCGGTCATCACGGCTGTAGCGGTTGTCTCTGCCGTT
>CADAKW010000029.1:0-18262 GCA_902788645.1 uncultured Lachnospiraceae bacterium | reverse complement strand
TCTCTGCCGTTCCCGTATCTTCTATCCTCACGAACCGTATGCATCTCCTGCAGATTTGAAGTATACCCCCCACGTACCACAGGTCTCTGGGATCTCGCTGAGGCATTGTTTCTCTCCTCATAATCTACCGGTCTTCTCATGGGTCTCCTATCTGTCTTTCTCACCGGACGCTCATCATACCGCATACGACGGCTTGTTCTTTCCTCCGGCACAGACACGCTCTCCTGCTCCTGCTCCCCTGCCTGCACTGTTTCCGGCTTTCCCGCCGCTTCATCATTTTCCACTGCAGTTTTTCGTCTGGATGTTGTTTTTCTCGTCGTCCTTCCTGTATTCTCTTTCTTTTTGTCGCCGGAAGCCGCCCTGCTTCCCTCCGGCTGATCAGCCTGTGTCGCAAGGATCCTCTGAATCTCCCCGATCAATTCCTGTTTTTTAAATGTCGTTGCGTTTTTCATCCCCAGCTTTCTTCCGTATAAACGTAACTCAACCAGTGACATTTTTTGTAATTCTTCCATGTATAACCTCCGTTTTGGAATAAATATTTAATTTTGATACCTTCTGAAATCTTAATGAATCTTCAACGAAATAATCTCTGAAATAAATATATAGAACAAATGAATTCCGTCTGACAGATCAATTTCCTTAAGTATATACAATAATTTCCAATCTGTAAATACCAAACAACAAATTAAACATGAAATTATCCCAAATCTTCGACAGAAAGCATCTCTTCTCTTCCCGTCAGCTTGTTTTCATATATAAAATATGATATTATTGATTTATATGGCTTATGCTAAGAACATCAAAAAGAAAGGTTTGGTTATCATTATGGATCTCAAAGAAAAAGCATTATCCCTTCACAAAGAATGGAACGGAAAAATTACGACTACCCCGAAATGTCAGGTAAAGACCAGAGAGGATCTGGCGCTCGCATACACACCGGGGGTTGCTGAACCTTGTAAAGTGATTGCCGAGGATAAAGAAGCGGCTTATACATATACGATCAAGTCAAACACAGTAGCTGTCGTATCTGACGGAAGTGCCGTGCTTGGTCTGGGAAATATCGGTCCCGAGGCAGCTATGCCGGTTATGGAAGGAAAGGCTGTCCTGTTTAAAGAATTTGGCGGTGTCAACGCATTTCCGATCTGTCTGGATACCCAGGATACCGATGAAATCGTTCAGACTGTCATCAATATTGCTCCGGCATTTGGCGGTATCAATCTGGAGGATATCTCTGCTCCCCGTTGTTTCGAAATTGAGGAGCGACTCAAAAAGGCATTAAACATTCCCGTTTTCCATGATGACCAGCATGGTACTGCCATCGTAGTCCTTGCCGGTATCATGAACGGTCTGAAGGTTGTCAATAAAAAGAAAGAAGACTGCCACGTTGTTGTAAACGGTGCCGGTTCTGCCGGTGTTGCCATCACAAAGCTTTTACTTCGCTTTGGTTTTCCTGATGTCGTGATGTGCGACCAATCCGGAATCCTCTCCAAGGAATCTGCTGATCTCAACTGGATGCAGAAGGATATGATGGAGGTTACAAACCTGACCGGCAAGACAGGCTCACTGGCCGACGCATTAAAGGGTGCAGACATATTTGTGGGAGTATCTGCTCCAAATATTGTCACCCCTGAAATGGTGGCTTCCATGAACCACGATGCGATCCTTTTTGCCATGGCAAACCCGGTACCGGAGATCATGCCGGATATCGCCAAGAAAGCCGGTGCCCGTGTCGTTGGAACCGGCCGCTCCGATTTTCCAAATCAGGTCAACAATGTTGTCGCATTCCCTGGCATCTTCAAGGGAGCCCTGGAGGGACGTGCCAGCCAGATCACAGAAGAAATGAAGCTTGCCGCATCCTACGCCATCGCAGGTCTCGTTGCCGATGAAGATCTGAACGAGGACAATATCCTCCCTGAGGCATTTGATCCTCGTGTTGCAGAGGTTGTATCCCAGGCCATCAAGGATCATATTCAATAATGGCACGCCGTAAACGTTTCCTCTCTCCGTCGGAAGAACGTTACCGGCAGGCATGTCTGCAATGGAACGGAAAGCCCTACTACTCTCTGGATCATTATCTGAGACAACAGTTTGGTCAAAAGATTTATAAGATCGCCATTGACGGTGGCATGACCTGCCCCAACAGAGACGGCACCAAGGGAACCACAGGCTGTAGCTTCTGCAGTGCCGGCGGCTCCGGTGATTTTGCCGTTTCCCGTGCCTTTGCGGCAGGCAGCTGCGGTGATGCTTCTCCTTTCCAATCTGCCTTTGCAGCAGATAGCTGCGGTGATGCTTCTCCTTTCCAATCTGCCTCTGCCGGCAGCCCGGGCAAATTTACGCCTGCACAGACTGCGGACAGCACCGGGATCGTGACGAAGCAGCTCAACGAGGGGATCCGTCGTCTGCAGTCCGGCAGGAAATACTGTGGTGACCGATACATTGCATATTTTCAGTCCTACAGCAATACCTACGCTCCTGTTCCGTACCTGCGCTCCCTTTACGAGGAGGCACTCGCACATCCACAGACTGCGGCATTATCCATTGCGACCAGACCGGATTGTTTTTCTCCGGAGATTTATGATCTCCTGTCATCATGTCATGAACGCAAACCAGTCTGGGTCGAGCTGGGACTTCAGACCATGCATGATACGACAGCACATCAGATTCACAGAGGTTATCCCCTCTCCTGCTTTGAAACGACCGTAAAAGAGCTTCGCAGGCGTGATATTCCTGTGATCGTTCATGTGATCCTGGGACTTCCCGGAGAAGATCATGAGCAGATGCTGCAGACCATCCGGTACCTGAACAACATGGGTATCCACGGGATTAAGCTCCAGCTGCTCCATATCCTGAAAGGTACTGCTTTGGCCGGGGATTTTGAAAAAGGATCCATAACACCATTGACAAAAGAAGAATATATTGCTATTCTACTAGATTGTATTGCCCATCTCTCGCCGGATATCGTGATCCACCGCATTACCGGAGACGGGCCGAGGAATTTACTGCTGGCTCCCACATGGAGTCTGGATAAACGTGATATTTTAAATACTATTGCACATGAAATGAAAACCGGGCATCTCTATCAGGGCTGCCGGTTGTAACAAGGAGGGACCATTATGACACCAGAGTCATTGCAGCTGTATAAGCTGATCATCCTATATTTTCTAAATCAGGCCGACCAGCCTATGCCAAATGCGATCCTCTCTGATTTCATTTTGGAAACCGGCTACACCGATTATCTGTCCATTCAGCAGACATTGTCTGAGCTGACGGAAGATGCCATGATCCTGGTGGATCAGACTCACGAAAAGTCTTACTACACTATCGCCGAGATTGGCAAAGAGACCTTGCGTTTCTTTGGCAACCAGCTTCCTACCGATACCTGTCGTGAGATTGATGAATATCTCGAAAAAAACCGTCTGGCTATCGTAGAAACCACATCCATCAAGACAGATTATACCATGATCCGTCCCAACGAATATCTCGCCACCGGCTGTATTTACGAGCGTGGAAGTAAGCTTTTGGAGGTTTCCCTCAATGTTACCAGCGAGGAAGAAGCCGTGGATGTCTGCCGGCGTTTCAAAGAAAAAAATGAGGATGTCTACGCACAGGTACTTTCTCTGCTGTGCATGGACTAATCCCATATAAAGATCATATCAACAAAAAACACATTCTGCCGATCAACCCTCTCCTTGGAGATTGATCCGGTAGAATGTGTTTTTTTATCATATTACTTATTTTTGTCCGGCTATCGCGTGTTTGATCATTACTTTACAGTCACTCTCATAAATTTCTTCTTGCCACGCTTCAGCACAATACCATCCTCACCAATACTGTCTTTGGCAATCTGAGCCTTCACATCTGTCACCTTGTCTCCATCAACGGAAACACCACCCTGTTCTACATTTCTGCGGGCTTCTCCATTGGATGCTGCAAGACCGGCCTTTACCAAAAGCTTCAGGATACCAATCTGTCCTTCCTCAAAATCATCATCGGAAAGTGTTGTCTCCGGCATATTGGCGGTATTTCCACCACCGGCAAAAAGTGCTCTGGCACCATCCTGCGCCTTCCTGGCTTCCTCCTCACCATGAACCAGCTTAGTCAGCTCAAAGGCAAGAATCTCCTTGGCCTCATTGAGGCGGCTGCCCTCCCAGTGATCCATCTCCTCGATCTGCTCCAACGGCAGGAATGTAAGCATACGCAGGCACTTCAGTACATCAGCATCTGCCACATTTCTCCAGTACTGATAAAAATCAAACGGAGAGGTCTTGTTCGGATCAAGCCATACTGCACCGGACTGTGTCTTACCCATCTTCTTGCCCTCAGAGTTCAGAAGCAGATTGATAGTCATGGCATATGCATCTTTACCAAGCTTACGGCGGATCAGCTCCGTACCGCCCAGCATGTTGCTCCACTGGTCATCCCCGCCAAACTGCATATTACATCCGTATTTCCGGAATAATGCATAGAAATCATAGCTCTGCATGATCATGTAGTTAAACTCCAGAAAACTTAATCCTCTCTCCATACGCTGCTTGTAACATTCTGCTGTCAGCATACGGTTTACTGAAAAGTGCGGTCCCACATCACGAAGAAGCTCCACATAATTCAGATCCAGCAGCCAGTCAGCATTATTGACCATCAGAGCCTTTCCCTCGGAGAAATCAATAAAACGGCTCATCTGTTTTTTGAAACAGTCAACATTGTGTGCAATGGTCTCCTTTGTCATCATCTGACGCATGTCTGTACGACCACTTGGGTCACCGATCATAGCGGTACCACCGCCGATCAGTGCGATAGGCTTGTTTCCAGCCATCTGCAGACGTTTCATCAGACAAAGTGCCATGAAATGGCCTACATGAAGACTGTCCGCTGTCGGATCAAATCCAATGTAAAATACTGCCTTGCCGTCATTTACCAGCTCCTTGATCTCCTCCTCGTCAGTAACCTGGGCGATCAGTCCTCTCGCCACCAATTCGTCATAAGTTGTCATGTTTTTTCCTCGCTTTCTTTTATTTCTTTCAAAGTATCCCGCATGTTTCCCAGTAAAAGAAAAAACGTCCTTTACCGGCTTATGCCGATAAAGGACGATATGATCGTGTTACCACCTTTATTCCCTATCACCTCACGATGACAGGCTCCATAGGATACCTCTATATCCCTGCACAATAACGGAGTACAATCCCGTCCAGACCTACTAAGTAAATTCAGCCGGCTGCTCCGGGATGTATTCATATCAGGATGCCCCTGCGCCTCTCATCTGCCGGCTGCTTTCTTTAGGTTTCCTCTGATACTACTTCTTCCCTTCCACGCATTTACAATTGCTATACTAGCATGTTTTTTTCATGTTGTCAAACATTCGATCTCCAACCGGAAAACCTTCCCTCTGGGATCTCCTTTAATCCAGTGGGAATACATATGTTGTATCCAGATCTCCCTGATAGTAGAGATGCAGATACGTAATGGCTGACCGTCTGCGGTTCGAAATATCAAAACGTATCCATCTGGTCTTGTCATTCGTAAAATCAGCGACATTGTTAATAAAGCTGTCGTTGATATAGAAGTAATACTTCGTCTTATCCTTCAGGAAATTGTTCTTCTTGATGGTAAAGGTATTATCTGCTGATGCTTCATACTTCCATACTGAACCTGCAACATCCTGATAGATCGCATCGACATGACCGATACTGTTCTCATCCTTTGATCCCAGCTTATCTGCTGACGCTACTACCTTAGAGATTGCAAAGGAATTGACGTTTACACAGTCGGCGGAGTTGGTGTAAGGAGTAAAGCTGACCTTATGTGTCTTACCATTCGGAACAAAACCTGCTCCCATCTCTGTTCCTGTCGGAACAAGATTTACATCTGACTCCTTCTCCTCGATCTTATCCATCGGGGTACTGGAACCACCGCCGGAACCGGAATCGGAGTTTGCCGCACTACTCTTATAATCCTCATAGTGCTGCTTGTTCTCAAAAATACCAATACAATAAATTGCAGAGCATCCGTCATAATTGTATATATTCAAAGACTTAATCTCATCTAAGGATGATGCTCCATACAACTCACGTAATTCCTTCAATGTCATTGTATAAGTGTCTGTCTTACCCGGCAGCTTCTTGGTATTTCCTGAATTTGGCCATGGAATATCAATGGTTGCTCCCGTTGAGGATTCATTCTCCGGTTCGTACGAATAGTCGATCACAAGGATATCATTATCGGACCAGCCCTTGAATGTCTCCTTTAGTTCACTTTCACCCTTTTGTACAGCCCACCATTTCTTTCCACTCGGTGCACTAATTAAAATAGTTGGCTCCTTGGTTGGCTTCGGCGTTGCTGTCGGCTCCTGCGTCGGTGCCTGTGTCGGTGCTTCCGTTGCCGCAGCGTCTGGTGCATCAGTCGCGCTTCCCGGTGCTCCGGATGGTACCGGTGTCACTTCCGAAGCATCTGCCTCGTAATCCTTATAATTGCTGCCGATCGGTTTAATGCTGCCGGCATATACAGACATCTCCAATCCGTCCTCAGACCTCTTAGTGCCATCAGCGGACATAGAATTCTCAAAATAATCTTTTGTCAAATTCTTGATGTTCTTAAAGTCATTGTAATTTGTGTTGACAGACTTCGCTTCCTCTACAACAACCTCCGGTGATGCCGTAGAACCACTCAAAGCATTAATAAACAGCTTCATTTCCTTAGCATCAGTAACCTTTGCCAGGTCGATCTGGTCATAAACCACATTTTCAACACTATACATATAGTAGTTGTTGGAAGCATCTCTAGGAGAGATATCATACTCATCGGTATCATTTCCATCTCCGACTGTACCAAGAGAGTACCATACCGTCAATCCCTCATTCTCCATATTAAGCTGATACGTCTGTGCTGACGTTTTGGTAATATCCAGCTGTTTGTCAAGTGTATACGGATATGTCGTAAGGAGACCTCTGTTATTTCTGTTGATATTTTCCGTCTTTTCCGCAGGATCCTTATAATCTACTTTCCACTTTGTTCCATTGAAAAGCTTATACTTCTCACTGTCTGCCATACTCATGATCTTGGCATATGTATACTCATGGTTTGCCCTGTTCTGATACTCATTCTTTTTATCATTTAACCCGTTTGCGGTATCAGAGATATCTCCATAATACGTATCACTGCCGGTATAACGGCTCATATTCAGCAGATCCTTCGTCTCTGCGGATTTGCTATCCTCATTGACTGCCTCTCCGGTATATACCACACGCACACCTGAATCTGCCCTTGCTACCAGATACTTGGCTGCTTTCTGATAATCCTCTTCGCTCTTGCTGCACAACTCTGATGCACAGCTGACAATAAAGCAGTTGTAATCCTCTCCTGTAGTCGATGTACTGTTTACTTTACTGGTATTGACCAGATCCATAAACTCTGACAGTCCAACCGTTGTAACCTGTACTTTATAATCCGGAAGATTAGTATCATCAGTATATGTTGCAAACAAGCTGGAACTATCCTTTAACTGCGTCTGCAGGTTTGCATTGGTATTTAACTGTGCATCGGATACGATCTGGAGGGCATTGATGGAATTCTGGGCATTCTTTCCACCGGAGTCCTTCCTCTCATATCTGGAAACACCGGTCGCAGACTGATAATTATCCTCATTGTCCGTGCGGTACAGCACAAACTTCCAGGATATTGCGCCTGACTTTCTGGTTTTGTTCAGATATAATCTGCTGTTGTTTGCAAAATCATAGCTAAAGCTCTGGGTAACCGGAATCTTGATCCCCTCTCCTGATTTATCCTTATACAGTGGATTGCCATCGGTTCCCTTCTCTGCCTCTCCGACATATGTGTAGGTACAGTAAAGACTTCCCACCTCTGCCGAATTGGTATCCTCCACCAGCTCATCATCGGAAATGATGCCATCCCCGTTGAGATCAATATAGAGACGAGCCGCATAAGGGATCAGATTATTATTTTTATCCACTGTCTGATCACCGATCGTAAAGCTGAAATCCAGCGAAGATCCGGCCAGTGACTGCCTTGCCACTGTCTTATCATCAGCGCTCTTCATGTTCACGTCATCCGTATCAGTAAGACCTGCCTCAGAATAATACTGTACCGGTGCAGAGTCGATCCGGCTGTATAAACCAACATAATCGCTGTACTTTGTGGTCATCGCCTTATAATCCTTGGTGGTCATACTTGTCTGCGTCTTCTTTGGCAGTGCAAATCCACCATCCATATAATTCAGGCAATATTTACTCAAGAATGATTTGTCAAGCTTTGACAGAGAACAGATATTTGGCTCCGTAAAACTATTAGTGCCATCATTATCACTCTTTAAGCCGTCGATCCACTTCTTGGCACCCTTATATCCCTCCTGGATCAAGGTATGCATGTTAGAGGCTGTATCCACTCTGGACAGATATGCCTTCTCATAGGCATTGGAAATCTCCGTGCTTCCTGCACTCTTCCACTTAAATACTGCAAGATTATCAGCGAGCACCAGTGCATTACCGCCACGGGCATATGCCAAAAGCTGCTTCATCTTACGCTTTGTGATATCATTACCGGAAGAACGATACTTCCCTGCCATATCTCCCACATGAAGATATGCATAACCATCAAAACCACTGACATTATACCGGGTTCTGTTGGTCTTTCCCCATGCATTGGTCAAAGGATTCTGCTCATTTACCTCTTCCGAGTTAAACTTTCCGATATTGTCTCCAATATAGATCAGGTCATAATAACCGTTCAGATCACGACGCAGTCCGTTAAACTCTGCCGTGGTCATATGATCTACTTCTATCTGTCCCTTAAAATTGGTAGCAGGCAGATATTTTCCGGTAAGATACTTCTCTGTCATGATGAAATCAGCACATGGCTCAATCTCCAGGACATGCATCGTCTTTTTATCCTTTGGTCTTACCTCTCCGCCACCACCGTTATTTCTCTTATACTGAAGCAGATAGTGAACGATCTGGCCGGAAGAAAGATGTCCCGGTCTCACACCATATGTCTCCTCCCACCAGTCAAAGGCCGCCTTACAATCAGAATCAGCCTCAGTAATGCCTGTGCTGCTGAATCGCTGTGATAAAGATGTATCACTGTTGTAGACAAAGCTTGCATTGGCCAGTGCAGGAATCTTGTCAAAATACATATAGTTTAATCCGCTATGATAAATCTTGTACAGATCCATCTGCTCCTGCGTCAGGTTACCATTGCCCTCCTCAATCGGCAGGAATGAATGAAAACTCCAGTAATCCTGTGCCTCACCCTTCTGAGGTGTACATTTTCCATTGTCTGCATTAATTACATATCCGCCGGAATCTCTCACGGTCTGGAAGAAATAGCTGTAAAAATTGGTCTGATCCATCAAAAAGTTCATGACAAAGAACTTATAAACATTACAGCTTGTGGAAGGAGTATCTGTTTTCTCCGTTCCTCCGGTTTCCATTGTCGTATAATCCAAATGCTGCTGCATCAGATTCTTACATTTGTCCCCATATACAGAACTTGAGATTCCCTTTAAGCGGTTCAGAGAAACATTGGCAAGAAGCAGCGGTGCAAATCCGAATTTTTCATTCTTGCCCCCCTCTGCATACTCATCCAGCTCATTGATCTTAAAGAAGAGCTTCTTAGCTGCTTCCCAGCTCCAGTCATTGGATCCGCTAAATGCGCACTGATCAACATTTTGACGGGACATGGAGCTTTCCTGGTCCTTATAATAAGAATTGTCATTGACCAGTCTTGCCTTTACGCCCTCCTTGCCACGCTGGTTAAACCACCAGTCCTGATATACTCCTACGGAAGGAGATTCATGCATATAGATCAGATTTGCATAATCGATCCACTGTGGATTCTGAGCCAGCTCCTGTGGCTCGATCGTCTTAACTGCAATCTTCATGTCCTGTATCGCAGCCTCTGACTTATCATCCGGATTCAAAGATATACGGATAAAGTCATTCATGTTGACTACATGAACCTTTGCAATACCGTCAACAAACACGGATTCACCCTTTGGTGTATCCTGGATGGCGTAATACTGATCCTCATCCAGTAAAGAACGTGTTGTAAACTCTCTGTCTCCCGGCTTATAATCAATCGTACCATTCTCTACAGTTGTCTGATTCTCAGCCTTGGCATATTTATTGAAATCAATACTTCCGTCCATGCCGCTGTATTCCAGGGATACCCAGATGAAATCACCGGTTCCGGCCTCCACCTTTTTAAAATGAGGTCTCCATGGATGAACTCTTTGTTCTACTCCATTTTCATCTTTTACAATAACATTTTGGGATGTATCTTCATAATATGTATCAATGACAAAATCTCCCGGCTTTCCGTTAGAGGTCTTCTCATAATATCCCTTAACCTCATACTTATTTCCGCTGTCCTTCATCTGCTGTGTTACGGAGCGGACCTTCCATTCACTGCTCCACTCCTCATCGGACACCCCATCGTTGTTGGCATCACGCTGATACTCGTCTGTAAATACTACATCAGCCCCCGCTCTTGTAAAATCTCTGGCTCCACGATAAATGAACGGGTCAGTCTCAGTAAAATCCAACGGCTCACAGCCATTGATGAGATAACCAACCTCCGCCTGACCATAATACGGAACCACTTCCAGGATCAAAAACGGATTGGTTTCTGATCCGGCACTTTCTGATGGATTATCCGCTTTATCCTGACCGCCGCACATTGCATAATAATCCTGCAGTGTATTTACGACCCCTTTATTGATCGTATTCGCCGCATGAACAAAAAACTTATGGTATCCAAAATAACCGCCAAACGCCAGCGCACATACAACCACAAGTATTGCCGCGAGTCTTCCTTTCGATAAATTTCTTAATCTTCTTTTCATAGATACAGCCTCCATTTCCACGGTTTTTCACCGCAAACCGATCCTCCTGCCTTGCTATAACATCCAAGGGCAGCCTCCCCCGTTACGGATAGACTACCAGACCATTTCGTATCTTTGTTGTCTCGTCAATCTTGTAAGTCTTATTGCCTGATTTCATTTCAAAAGAAACTGTGACATTATTCCCCTCTATGCCAACATTAAAAGAGTCCACATAATCAGAAAACAGCTCTTCTGTCTTACAGTTCAAGCCCTCTGACCGATCTGCCGGCAATGCCGCATCTCCACTATGCTCCTCAAGATACAGCTTTTTACCGTCAAACTTAATGATCTTCAGATCCTTCACTGTCTTAACCTGCTGAAACTTTGAATCCGCTGCCGGTGTGGGAGCTGCTGTAACACCGGGCGTACCTGATGCTGCAGGTGCTGCAGTCCCCGGGACAGCTGATGCTTCCGGTGCCGCAGTAGCCGGTACTGCTGAGACCGGTGCCACCGTTCCTGCCGGTGCCGCTCCCGATGCAGATGGCATCGGTATCTTTTTCACATCTACCTGATATAGGATCAATGCGTTGTTGGCACTATCATATTTTACACAGTTGGATTCCATGATCATCGTACTCAACTGTGCCATCACCGTCTGCGATTCCATCTGCAGATCAAGCTCTGCCTTCGTGTTGGAATAGCTTCTGGTTCCTGACTGCATCAGAAGTGTGATTGCACCTCCTACAATGGCCAGGATCGCCATCGAAATAATCAACTCAACGAGAGTATAACCTCTCTTATCTTTCCAGCTCAGAACAATCACCTCCCCTTAATTCTGCGTTACAAAATGCTTTCCTGTAGTCTTGACCATCTGGATCGTAAACTTCTCCTTGCCGGACAGTTCAATCTTATTATAAAATGGCATTTCTGTCATCTTCTTACCACTTGTCACAGTACCGTCATTGCTGTAAATAAATGAACCGGTCCCCTTGGAATAACCAAGCTTAAGCATATTACTCTCTGTCAGTGACGTTGCCGAAGCACCTGCCTCCGACCCGGTGATCTTGACAGAGCTGTCACAAAGCTTTGTCTGTGATATTTTTCCCGCTGTAAGCGCCGCATCGAGATCCGAACGGCTCTTGTAACCATCCGGTACACCATCACCATCTGTATCATCTGTCGCTTTGCCTGTCGAACTGAAAATACCATCCGAGGTACGGTAAATGTAGAGATACGTCACACCCTTTTTGGTCATTGTCGCTGTCTGGATACTCGTAATCTCATTATTTAATTTTGCAGAAGCCTTCTTGGTCTTACCGGCATTGATATAGGACAAACCGCCTATGATCGCTCCGGCAAAGACTGCCATGATCGCCATGGCAATGATCAGCTCAACCAAAGAAAAGCCCCGCTTATCTTTTCTGATATCCATCACCTTCACCTCCCTGCATTAACCGTTCTTCTTCCAGTTCTCATAGCTTACATTATTGGTACTTGAATTGCTTCCGTCATTTCCGATCGCTGCTTCCACAGATTTTCTGAAATACTCCTGCATCAAGTTGTAGAACACCGGACTTGACTGGTTTTTATCATATTCAAACAGCTTTTCAATCGCTTCTGAATCAGAATTGATGGTGGTCTGCTGTGCTGCAAGCTCTACATCATTTCCTGAAATGATCAGACCGTTAAACGCCTCTGTACCACTGCCCTTCACTGTTACCTTTCCCTTTGCAAGGATAAAGCATGGATCACTGCTTGAGCATCCGGCATGAACCGTATAATCATCCGGCCATGTTACATCTCCGTCAGAAATAATATATCCACATTCCACATTAGTGCCATTATCTCTCGTGATCGGATAATGACCAACCTTCGTGCCTGCCGGAATATCACTGACCTTTACCAGTGTATTAAACAAGTTGGTTGCATCACTCTTACCACTCTTGGAATAATTACCTGTTTCGTAAAGTCTCCACTTCGGATTGGTTGCTGCCTTTTCATAATCATCTACCAGAGCCAGCTGCTTTGACATATAAAGCTTACTGCTATCCTTTGCAAACTGCAGAAAGCTGTCGCTTGGACTCTGGGAAGAATTTTCAAGCTTCAATGCAATCTTGCCCTTACCATTTGCATCTTTATTGGAATTATCACTATACATGATATTACCTGATGACAGGATATAACCCATGTTGTTATTGTCAAGGTTTGGCAGCTGGATACCGATCGCATCCACATATGTTTTATTGACAGTATCGTACACCTGCTGCTGTGCTGCCTCATTATAAAACAATGTAAAGAACTCACTTGCCGCTTTGGAATCCGCAAAGTTCATATAGAAGTAATTGATCTGCTGTGAACTGACATTCGAATCTTTACGGGAATACAGCTTTAACGGCTGTGCCGGATCCAGCTCACCGCTGTCTATCATTTTCTTTACATCAAACTGCTTTGCGCCATCCTTCTTCGGAATACCGATCCTGTCCTCGTAAGCCTGATAATCAAAAAGATATTGTACACTGTTGGCCTCGAAGTAATAGCAAGCTCTGTCTGCCACTGTATCTGTATCGAATGTTCCCTCACCCGGCATATTAGCAATATGTGTACTGCCAGGCTTTTCAGCCTCAACATCCTCCACCTTTTTCACAAATCCCTCGGTATTGCCATCAACTACTGCACTTACAAAATAAGAAAGCTGACCACTCTTTACCGCCAGGGATTCGCCAAGCTCAATGTCCGGATTATCAAGGGGACTGACATCCGTGGTGTTACTTATCTTTTTAGAGATGAAAGTACGTCCTGCCAATACCAGCTCCGTCAGATCTGTCATCAACAAATTGTCATCATGTCCATTGACAGAAATAGAACTACTGTACTCCGCTTTCGTGGACCGCTTCTTTGGCATTGGCGAAGCAACAACAGATGTATAATCATCTACATAGTTGTAACCATAATACTTACCCTTCAGCGTCACACTATCATTATTACCTGTAATCTCTGTATCGTCAGCAACATATGTCGCTGCATTGATATTGACATCATTGTCTCCATTGCCTGCCGCATCATTCGTTGTAATAATATTCTCTACCCAGAGCTCTGCATTTTTATCGCTGGATTTACTTTTTCCTATGGTAAGCTTTCCGTTGGATACTCTCAGATCTCCTCTGGTAATGATCTGCTCTGCATTGATAGTCAGAGAAGCTCCTCCTCCAACCACAATACCTGCCTTGCTCTGTTCCTGGGAATCATTTCTCTCCACAGTACCGGCATAAATATTTCCCTGTATCTTAGGAGCAATACTTCCATTGTCGGCAAGAATCTGGTTATCTGCCAGCACTGCATAATTCAGATACTCCGAATGTGCCTCTGTACTGACCGTCGGAACCTCGATCCGGATATCGGTTGTCAATGTAGTTTCATAATCCTTCTGGGTATCATGCTCCTTGATGACCTGAACGTCCTTTAAGACCAAAGCATCTCCATCAAGTGTCATGGTTCCCTTATTATCTGTGTGCTTCACATAATACTGTGCCTGATCCTCTGACAGGTATCCCAGCAGCACGCTGTCAAGATACTGATACGTTGTACTGCCTGTAGCGTCATACACCACATTATCATTGCCTGTCAATGCCTTTAACATATCGGTCAGGAAATCCTTTGCATACTTGTCATTCAAAGGATTTCCAGAAGATGTCAGGGAAGCATTATACTCTCCCAATGCCTTCTGATAAGCAGTTGCCGATGCCTTGGAGGACTCATTCTGAATCCCGGCCGCAATCGCATCCAGGATGGAATCCGTCTGATAAAAGTTCTCCTGCGTTGCCTTTTGAGAGCTTTTCAGATAAATATTTGTAATCGTCGTTGTAATAACCGCTCCTGCCAGCAAAATCAGAAATGACATACAGATCATTACTAAAACAAGAGACGAACCATTTTTATCTTTTAAAAACCGTTTCATCATGATCTCACTCCTCTCTAATTCTGCACTTTAGAACCATTTACTTTAACAATCTCTGTTTTGGTTCCATCCTGACTGTCAATAGTTACCGTAATATCCGCCACACGATTAATGCTTTCAGAATGAACCAGAGTATACTCACCCTTCGGATCCTTCTGCACCTTTCCCGCGATTGTTCCCGCACTGTTCAATTCTGTTCCTGTGAGATTGACATATAGCTTTGCAATCTTCGTTTCAAATCCGGATGTGGATCCGTTGATCGTGAGATTATAGCCACTCGGTCTCTTGGTATAACCTGCAGGTATATCAATGTCACTTGTCGATGACGGAACACTGTTCTGCGCTATGACAAACATGTTCAGATCACCGGCCTCATTCTGGATAGCATTGCCATCGTTCGTCTCCATGACGATCGTGTCATTTTCACTCACCGGCTGATAAAACAGATATATATTTTCCAACTTCCTCACATTGATAGAAGCAGACTCCACAACATCCTCATATACCGTAGAAGCATCAATACCTGCCGGATAAACACCGGTTCCACGATCATTATATGTATATCTGTACTTCACAGATATAATATCGTTTTCCGTTTTAGCCGGATCCTGTTTTGCAGAAACAATGATCGTACAATTCAAGTTCTTCTTGATGTCATCAACCGGCATCTGTGTTGCACTTGGAGCCGGTGAAGCTGCCGCATAAGCTGCCGAATGTTTATTCGCAAATGCATGACCTGCCGCCATCAGCGTCTGTCCATGCTCTGAAGCCATGAGATCCTTACTGCTGTCCATGGTACCGATCACATACTTCTCATAATCTCTCGGTGCCGCCGAAGATGTCGGTGCCGGCTCCACACGCTTTAACGGTTTGATCTGCGCAGACACTTTAAAGGAATTCTTATCCATGTCCTTATTCTGTGTCAATGTATATACTCCATCGGCATCCGGACCGGCAGCAACCGTCCATTCAGGCTGCGCAGAGCAGATCACGTCAGGATCATCCAGAGAATACGACGTATTCTTCAGCTCCTCCAGTATATCCTGTGCCAAAACAGAAGCATTCTGCTTTTGTCTGCTTCGGGCATTATGTTTCGCAGCATCCGTAAAATAATTCAAAATCGGTATTGTTACGATCGCAAGAATGGCTATCGTCAGAATAAGCTCTACCAAAGTAAAGCCCCGCTGATCCTTCCAATATCCAGTTGCGTTACACCTTCTCTCTTTCATCGGCTCACCTCAAATCTTTATACAACAATTGCAACTGTCGAATAAATCCGACAGTTGCAAGCAAGTGCTATTTTCTAAAAATATTATCCACTCCGGTGTTTCCATTGCTTACATTCGGAGATTCGTAAATCTCGCCCGTTCCGGAAATCGCATACATGTCGATGGACATATTACAGGTCAGAGCGTTCTCCTCTTCACCTGCTGTAGCAGAGATCTCTGAAATGGTCATTCGATCCTTTGACTTGTTGATAAAGTCCACAACCTTCTTTAAGGAATCATATGTAGATGTAAATGAAACATTTACTGTGGAGCGGTAACCTGTATAATCAGCCGCTGCCGTGATCACGTCCTGAACCGGAGTATCTGATGTGATTGCCGCTACAGAAGCCGGATTGGTCTTCGGCACCGGTGAAGCACCTGTTGTTGTAGCATTATCATCTGTGGTGCCTCCCACTGTTCCCTGCTGATAAAACAGCTGATTCATATTAAAACTCTCTGACTCGATCTTTACATCTGAGATGCTCTCATACATATCATTGAGATCATAGATCGCATCCTCTGTACGAACCTCTGCCGGGAACTTACTCAGGACATCCGCTACATTAAGCTGTGTCTGTCTTGTTTCCTCCAACACGCTGTCCTTCTGCGCCTCCATGGTTTCTAACTTTGATACCTCCTGGGACAAAGTTGCATTTTCTGCCGCCAGGGCTGATTTCTTTTCATTCATCTTTGCAAAAACTAAAAAGTATGCTGCAGCAACGATGAGAATCGCTCCAAAGATGAAAAGCATCATTTTATCACGGTTTGACATTTTCTTTTTAGTATCCATATCTCATTTCCTCCTGTCCATACTTTCTAATTTGCTGTACCGGCAGCCGCCTCCTGTGCTGCCTGTGCCTGTACCACCTGATAATACTGAGCAGATACGGTGAAGTTGTACTCTGTACTTCCATCGTCTGCATCAGCTGCTGTCACAGCAGGAATGGAAATATTGGTAAGAACAGGAATCTTCTGACCATCCTTATCCTCCATCTCCATAGATTCCAGATTCATTAACATTCTGGCAATAGAGATATCTGTCTCAGATGTGATCGTCATATTGATCCCATCATCATTTGACTGTAAAAAGCTTACTGTCATTGTTCTCGGCAGGTTTGCCTCCAGCTGCTTTACAAGACTGTTGAGATTTTCATTCTGTGTCTCCGTTGCATTGTAAAGGCTGCTCACCTGACTGTAAACATTTTTGATGCCCTCATTCTCCTCAAATACGGAATTGATATAAGATAAGGACTGCTTTCTGGCATTCAGATCGTCATTTTTCTGTTTCTCTGTATTGTACTGCAGGAATGAGAAGGTTGACATTGCGATCGCACAGATCACAGCCAGACCAAAGACAAGCTGTGCATTGCGAAGCGCATCTGCTCCTGCTCCTGATGTTGTTACATTTTTGGACTTAAATCCAACCGGTGCGATTGCCGCACCTACTACAGCGATGTATTCTGTCTGGTTATAAAGCCCCTCACTGAAATGACGCGGGAATGATACATTAACCAGATGCTCCATTCTCTGTGTCGGGATATTCAGCTCATTTTCAAACAGTTCTTCAATACCTGCTACTTTACATCCCATACCTGTAATATAAATACTTGTAAGCTCTACTCCCTGATATTTTGACTTAAAGAAGTCGATAACACGAAGAACACTCAGAAGAATCTCTCCGATTGCATCCGTAACCACCTTACGGGAAGACTTGCTTGCCTCCTGCTGTCTCCACTGCTCCTCAGTCATTCGGGCACTTACAATACTCTCATCATCATCAAGTCCTCTGTAATCAAGACTCCGGCAGACAAGCTTATCTCTGCAGAGTGCCTCACAGGCTGTATCCATATCCTCAATCATACACTCATTACTGAGAACCATCGCCTCAGCTACATTAAAAATACCCTGTGGGATCGTACGCTGCATCAGCTGCTGTCCTTCATTCATAAAGTTGATCATGGTGGTGTTTCCACTGATCTGGATACATGCACAATAATCAAGGACGATCTCCTTCTTTAACACCTGCATAGAACCATTACCAAAGTAATCCAGCGCTTCAATATTGAAGTCCATCTCCTTGGCGAAGTTATAATAGTTATCCACCAGATCATCCGGGGCAGCCAGTAAAAGCACCTTATAAGACTTTTCCTTTCCCTCCTTGATGGTCTCCAGCAGAGAATATGCTAATGTATAATCTGTCAGATCGAT
>CADAKW010000028.1 GCA_902788645.1 uncultured Lachnospiraceae bacterium | reverse complement strand
CACTGACCCTTCATGATTTCCGTATGGTGCGGTGTACCGGCCATATAAAGCTGTTCTTTGATATTCAGGAGCCGTACTCCTGCAAGATGGAAGAGAAGGAGCTGGTAAAGAGACTGCAGGATCATGTGACGGAAAATCACCCGGGAGTGGAGCTTGTGGTGTATGTTGACAGATTTTAGGGGATTTTAACGGATGATTTACAGAAATCTCCTTTTGTGGTATGATAAATAAAGTTTTGTCAGGTGACCCCTGAATGGATAAAGAGAGAATGGAGGCAATGAGATTATGGGAATGACAATGACGCAGAAGATATTAGCGGCACATGCAGGATTGGAGACGGTTCAGGCCGGACAGCTTATTATGGCAGATCTTGACCTTGTACTTGCAAACGATATTACCGGTCCGGTAGCGATTCACGAGGTGGAGAAGCTAAACAAAAAGACAGTATTTGATAAAGATAAGATTGCCCTTGTTCCGGATCATTTTACCCCAAATAAAGATATTAAGTCTGCGGAGCATTGTAAATGTGTCCGTGAGTATGCCAAAGAGCATGATATTACCAATTATTTTGAAGTGGGACAGATGGGTATCGAGCATGCCCTTGTTCCGGAAAAGGGACTGATCGTGGCAGGAGATGTCTGCATCGGAGCAGACTCCCATACATGTACATATGGAGCATTAGGTGCGTTCTCTACCGGTGTTGGCAGCACCGATATGGGATGCGGCATGATCACCGGACAGGCATGGTTTAAGGTGCCTTCTGCTATTAAGATTGAGCTTACCGGCAAGCTTTCCAAGTGGGTCAGCGGTAAGGATGTGATCCTTCACATTATCGGAATGATCGGCGTGGACGGTGCGCTCTATCGTTCCATGGAGTTTGCAGGCGACGGTGTGGCAAGTCTTTCCATGGATGACCGTTTTTCCATTGCCAATATGGCGATCGAGGCAGGTGCCAAGAATGGTATCTTCCCGGTTGATGATCAGACAATCGCATATATGAAGGAGCATTCACAGAAGGAATACAAGATCTTTGAGGCAGATGAGGATGCAGAGTATGATGAAGTCATCAAGATCGATCTGAGCACCTTAAAGCCGACGGTAGCTTTTCCACATCTTCCGGAGAACACAAAGACTGTGGATGAGGCCGGTGAGGTCACCATTGACCAGGTTGTGATCGGATCCTGCACCAATGGTCGTATCTCTGATCTCAGAGAGGCTGCAAGTGTACTGAAGGGCCGCAAGGTGGCAGACGGTATCCGTGCCATTGTTATCCCGGCAACCCAGAGTATCTATATGCAGGCGATCGAGGAAGGTCTTGTTCAGACATTTATCGAGGCAGGAGCTGTGGTAAGTACTCCGACATGTGGACCTTGTCTGGGAGGTCATATGGGATGTCTGGCAAAGGGAGAGAGAGCTGTTTCTACCACAAACCGTAACTTTGTAGGACGTATGGGTCATGTGGAATCAGAGGTATATCTGGCAAGCCCGGCTGTTGCAGCAGCCAGTGCAGTAACCGGAAAGATCTCACAGCCATCTGATCTGGGACTTTAATAAAAATCTCGAAATGTATGATTAATTATAAAGTATATGGAGGAAAGTAAATATGAAAGCATGTGGTACAGTTCATAAATATGGAGATAATGTAGATACAGATGTTATCATTCCGGCTCGCTATCTGAATTCGTCAGATCCGGCAGAGTTGGCAAAAAGCTGTATGGAGGATATCGATCCTGATTTTGTAAACAGAGTGAAAAAGGGCGATATCATGGTAGCCAACAAAAACTTTGGATGTGGTTCATCCAGAGAGCATGCACCGATCGCCATCAAGGCATCAGGCATCAGCTGTGTTATTGCGGAGACATTTGCACGTATCTTTTACCGGAATGCCATCAATATCGGACTTCCGATCATCGAGTGTCCGGAGGCAGCAAAGGAGATCGAGGCAGGAGATACTGTTGAGATTGACTTTGACAGTGGTGTGATCGTAGACAAAACAAAAGGCACACAGTATCAGGGACAGGCATTCCCTCCGTTCATGCAGAAGATCATTAAGGCAGAGGGATTAGTGAATTATATTAACAGCAACTATGCAGAGTAATCTGGGATAAGGAGATAAAACATGGTATTTGGAGTAATTCTTGCCGGCGGTGTCGGCAGCCGTATGGGAAATGTTGAGAAGCCGAAGCAGTTTTTGAAGATTGGTGGAAAACCGATCCTCATTCATACCGTAGAGAAGTTTTTGATGCATGATTCTTTTCAGGAGTTGATCGTGCTGACTCCGACAGAGTGGATCGAGCATACCAAAAACCTTCTCAAGAAGTATCTGGGAGAGGAAGGAAGTACCGTAAAGGTACTTAAAGGCGGTTCCACCAGAAACGAAACTATCATGAATTCTATCGCATACATTGAGGAAAACTATGGACTGGATGATGACACACTGATCGTGACACATGATTCCGTACGTCCGTTCCTGACTTACCGTATCATTGAGGAGAATATCAAGTACGGTTTACAGTACGGTGCATGTGATACGGTGATCCCTGCAACGGATACCATCGTACACAGCGAGGACGGCAAGGTGATCACTTCTGTACCGGATCGTTCCAAGATGTATCAGGGACAGACTCCGCAGACCTTTGGAGCTAAGAAGCTCAAAGAGTTATATCAGTCACTGACAGAGGAGGAGAAGGAGATCCTGACCGATGCTTCCAAGATCTTCGTGATCAAGGGAGAGCAGGTTTACCTTGTAGAGGGTGAGGTTTACAATACCAAGATCACCTATCCTTATGATCTCAGAGTAGCAGAGTCTCTGCTGAATGACCAGAAGAACGGAAAGTAAGTGAACAGGAAATAGTTTGTGCCGAATGGCAGAAAGGATTTTTATGTTAAATACGATATATCGTTTAGTGGCACCCAGAAGATTTGAGATTGCATTTCAGGATATCAGTCTTCAGGGAGATGAAGTGATTGTCAGACCGACACATTTGTCGATCTGTCATGCAGACCAGCGTTATTATCAGGGAGCGAGACCGGCAGAGGTGCTGGCCAAGAAGCTTCCGATGGCATTGATCCATGAGGGGATCGGTGATGTTGTATATGATCCCCAGGGAGTATTTAAGCCGGGAGACAGTGTAATTATGATCCCGAATACTCCGGTAGAAAAGGATGATGTGATCGCAGAGAATTATCTGCGTTCCAGCAAGTTCCGTGCTAGTGGGTTTGACGGCTTCATGCAGGAGCATGTTGTTCTGACCCATGACAGGGTTGTGTCACTTGACCCTTCCATCGATAAAGTGATCGCTGCATTTACAGAACTTGTATCCGTAAGTATGCATGCAGTTCTTCGTTTTGACCGTTTCGCTCATAAGCGCCGTAATATTGTGGGTATCTGGGGCGACGGTAATCTGGGATATATTACCTCTGTTTTATTTAAGGCAACCTTCCCGGACACACAGCTTTATATCTTTGGTGTAAGTGAGGAGAAGATGTCCTCCTTTACCTTTGCGGATGCCACTTTTAATGTCGATGACATTCCGGAGGATCTGCTGGTGGATCATGCCTTTGAGTGCGTGGGAGGCGCGGCTTCCCAGAGTGCGATCAATCAGATAATCGACCATATCCAGCCTGAGGGAACAATGTCCATTCTCGGTGTGTCCGAGTATCCGGTACCGATCAATACACGTATGATCCTGGAGAAGGGACTGCGTATGTTTGGAAGCAGCCGGAGCGGCAGAGAGGATTTCGAGAGAACTGTGGCTCTGTATCAGAGCAATCCGGAGATCATCAATTATCTGAGCAATATCGTGGGAGCACAGGTTCCGATACGTGATATTAAGGATATGAACCGTGCCTTTGAGCTGGACAACCAGAAGAACATGGGTAAGACCATTATGATCTGGGATAAATAAATGACCGTTGACACTAATAGATTTTATGGGTACACTATAGGTTAGTGCATTTTAAGTCTGTGTGATCAGACAGAGACAGCATTCGATGCTAAGCGGATGAAAGGATATCCCGCTTTGAAAGAGAAAGGAAGCGAATATATGAAGTACAGGATTGCATCAATTCCCGGTGACGGTATCGGCCCGGAAATTGTAAGAGAGGCCAGAAAAGTATTGGCAAAGGTTGGAGAGGTCTATGGCCATACGTTTGAATATGAGGATCTGTTAATGGGCGGATGCTCTATTGATGTATATGGGGAGTCGTTGACCGATGAGACTCTGGAGAAAGCGAAGGGCTGTGATTCCGTATTGCTGGGAGCAGTGGGAGGAAATGTAGGACAGTCCAACTGGTATCAGATCGAGCCATCCAAGAGACCGGAAGCTGGTCTTCTCAAGATCCGTAAAGGACTGGAGCTTTATGCCAATATCCGTCCGGCAATTCTTTTTGATGAGCTGTCCGGAGCATGTCCGCTGAAGGAGGAGCTGACCGAGGGAGGCTTTGATTTTGTGGTAATGCGTGAGCTTACAGGCGGCCTGTACTTTGGTGACCGCAAGACCATCGAGGAGAATGGTGTCAGGAAAGCCATCGATACCCTTACATATGATGAGAACGAGATCCGTCGTATTGCAAAGTGGGGCTTCGATGTAGCCATGAAGAGAAATAAAAAGGTCTGCAGTGTAGATAAGGCAAATGTGCTGGATTCTTCCAGACTCTGGAGAAGTGTTGTGGCAGAGGTTGCAAAGGACTATCCGGAGGTAGAGCTGACCAATATGCTTGTAGATAACTGTGCAATGCAGTTAGTCAGAGATCCGAAGCAGTTTGATGTGATCCTTACCGAGAATATGTTCGGAGACATTCTTTCCGACGAGGCAAGTATGGTGACAGGTTCCATCGGTATGCTGTCTTCCGCAAGCCTTGGAGCAACAAAGCTTGGTCTTTATGAGCCAAGTCACGGATCTGCACCGGATATTGCAGGACAGGACATTGCCAATCCGATCGCAACGATCCTTTCCGCAGCAATGATGCTCCGTTATTCCTTTGATCTGGAGAAGGAAGCAGATGCAGTTGAGGATGCGGTAAAGAAGGTACTGGCTGAGGGATATCGTACAGTGGATATCATGGATGTGGGCAAGACCCAGGTCGGCACAACAAAGATGGGTGATCTGATCGTAGAGCGTATTGGATAGAATGATCTGTCCAGGCATTATAAATATGGGATATGTATATATGAAAGGCATGGTGACAAGAGATGAGAAGTGATGCAGTAAAGAAGGGAATGGCAACGGCACCACAGCGTTCGTTGTTTAATGCACTCGGAATTACAAAGGAAGAGCTGGAAAAACCATTGGTAGGTATCGTAAGCTCCTACAATGAGATTGTTCCGGGCCACATGAATATTGACAAGATCGTGGATGCGGTCAAGATGGGTGTTGCAATGGCAGGAGGTACACCAATCGTATTTCCGGCAATCGCTGTTTGTGACGGAATTGCCATGGGACATACCGGTATGAAGTATTCCCTGGTAACAAGAGATCTTATCTGTGATTCTACAGAGTGTATGGCTCTGGCACATCAGTTTGATGCCCTTGTCATGGTGCCAAACTGTGATAAAAACGTACCGGGTCTTCTGATGGCTGCGGCACGTCTGAATATTCCTACCGTATTTGTCAGCGGCGGCCCGATGTTAGCAGGTCACGTCAATGGACAGAGAACAAGTCTTTCCTCAATGTTCGAGGCAGTGGGATCTTATGCGGCAGGAACCATGACAGAGGAGCAGGTGGATGATTATGTATGTCATGCATGTCCGACCTGTGGATCATGCTCCGGTATGTACACTGCCAACAGTATGAACTGTCTGACCGAGGCGATCGGTATGGGACTGCAGGGCAACGGTACGATCCCTGCTGTATATTCTGATCGTATCAAGCTTGCAAAGCATGCAGGTATGAAGGTTATGGAGCTCTATGAGAAAAATATCTGTCCAAGAGACATCCTGACTCCGGAAGCGTTTGAGAATGCTCTGACCGTAGATATGGCTCTGGGATGTTCTACCAATACCATGCTTCATCTGCCGGCAATCGCGCATGAGGCAGGCGTTGAGTTAAATCTGGATATGGCCAATGCCATCAGTGCCAAGACTCCAAACCTGTGTCATTTGGCACCGGCCGGTCATACATATATGGAGCAGTTAAATGAAGCAGGTGGCATTTATGCAGTGATGAACGAGCTGAACAAAAAGGGGCTGCTTCACACCGACCTGATCACAGCAACCGGCAAGACCGTCGGAGAGAATATCGCCGGCTGTGAGAACAGAGATCCTGAGGTCATCCGTCCGATCGACAATCCATACAGCGAGACAGGTGGAATCGCAGTTCTCCGTGGTAATATCGCACCGGACAGTGGTGTGGTAAAGCGTTCCGCAGTAGTACCGGAGATGCTGGTACATGAGGGACCTGCCCGTGTATTTGACTGTGAGGAGGACGCTATTGCAGCTATCCGCGGCGGCAAGATCGTAGAGGGTGATGTGGTGGTGATCCGTTATGAGGGACCAAAGGGCGGCCCTGGTATGAGAGAGATGTTAAATCCTACTTCTGCTATTGCAGGAATGGGACTTGGCTCCAGTGTGGCACTGATCACAGACGGACGTTTCTCCGGAGCATCCAGAGGAGCATCCATTGGTCATATTTCACCGGAGGCAGCCGTTGGCGGTCCGATCGCATTGATCGAGGAGGGGGATATCATTGCCATTGATATCCCGGCCAATACCATCAACGTAAAGGTTTCTGATGAGGAGCTGGCAGAACGTCGCGAGAAATGGACTCCGAGAGAGCCGAAGGTTAAGACCGGATACCTGGCAAGATATGCATCTATGGTTACTTCTGCAGACAAGGGTGCAATTTTAAAATCAAGTCTGTAAATTATTTTAATGAATGAGAAAGGAGTATACATACGATGCAGTTAACAGGTTCTCAGATTGTAGTGGAATGTCTGAAGGAACAGGGCGTGGATACCGTATTCGGTTATCCGGGAGGAGCCATTTTAAATATATATGACGAGCTTTATCGTCATCAGGATGAGATCCATCATATCTTAACATCCCATGAGCAGGGAGCATCCCATGCAGCAGACGGATATGCACGTTCGACGGGACGTGTGGGTGTCTGTATGGCAACAAGTGGTCCGGGAGCAACTAATCTGGTTACGGGAATTGCAACCGCACATATGGATTCCGTTCCATTAGTGGCGATCACCTGTAATGTAGGTGTGCCTCTGTTAGGCAAGGATTCCTTCCAGGAGGTTGATATTGCCGGTGTGACCATGCCGATCACAAAGTACAGTTTTCTGGTAAAGGATGTCAAGGATCTGGCCGGTGCGCTGAGACGTGCCTTCAAGATCGCACAGACAGGACGTCCGGGTCCGGTGCTGATCGATATTGCGAAGGACGTTACCGCCAATAAGACAGAGTATAAGCCGGAGGTGCCAAAGATCATCCCACGTTCCATGGAGCAGATCGAAGCAGCTTCCGTAGAGAAAGCATTAAAGCTGATGCGCAAGGCAAAACGCCCGATGATCTTCGTGGGCGGCGGAGCAGTGATCTCCGGAGCGGAGAAGGAGCTGCTTGAGTTTGCCAAAAAGTTAGATGCCCCTGTGACAGACAGTCTCATGGGCAAGGGCGCATATCCTGGTACCGATGATAATTACGTGGGAATGCTTGGTATGCATGGCACAAAAACCGCAGATCTCAGTGTGGGAGAGGCGGATGTGCTGGTGGTACTGGGATCCAGATTTTCTGACCGCGTTACGGGAGTTACGAAAAATTTCGCCAAGAAAGCAAAGATCATTCAGGTGGATGTGGATCCGGCAGAGATCAACAAGAACGTCATTGTGGATGTCAGCGTGATCGGTGATGTAAAATCGGTACTGGATATTTTCAATTCCCGTCTGGAGCAGCTTTCTCATCCGGAATGGATGGAAAAAGTGATGGAGCGTAAGAGAACATTACCTCTTACTTACAGCAAGGATCGTCTGACCGGTCCGTATATTATCGAAAAGCTGTATGAGCTGACCAATGGCGAGGCAATTATTTCCACGGAAGTAGGCCAGCACCAGATGTGGGCAGCACAGTATTACAAGTACACCCGTCCAAGAACACTGATCACATCCGGTGGACTGGGAACCATGGGATATGGTCTTGGCGCTGCGATCGGTGCCAAGGTGGGAAATCCGGACAAAACGGTAGTGAATATTGCCGGAGACGGATGTTTCCGTATGAATATGAACGAGATTGCGACAGCAACCCGCAGTAATATTCCGATCATTGAGCTGATCTTTAACAACTCCGTGCTGGGTATGGTACGCCAGTGGCAGACCTTATTCTACGGAGAGCGTTATTCACATACGATATTAAAGGATAAGGTGGACTATGTGAAGGTTGCCGAGGCGATGGGAGCCAGAGCATACCGTATCACCAAAATGGAAGAGGTTGAGCCGGTGCTGAAAGAGGCACTTGCAGCAGGAGAGCCGGTTGTGATCGATTGTGTGATCGAGAGTGATGATAAGGTATTCCCGATGGTTGCTCCCGGAAAGAACCTGGAAGATGTATTTGATGAAGAGGATCTAAATGCAGAATCCTAATGCGGCAGAAGTGTTGTTATACGATGCTGTTGTATGGGGATTTTGTATTCTATAGATGGGCGGCTGCTTTTACAGGGCTGTCAGTAAACATTAATTTTTATCTACATAAGGAGGCATAAAAAATGGGCAGAGTTTATAATTTTTCAGCTGGTCCGGCCGTATTACCGGAGGAAGTACTTCAGGAAGCTGCTGATGAGATGTTGGATTATCAGGGATCGGGCATGTCGGTGATGGAGATGAGTCACCGGTCCAAGGTCTATGATAACATCATCAAGACTGCAGAAAAAGACTTAAGAGAGTTGATGAACATTCCAGACAACTACAAAGTATTATTCCTTCAGGGCGGTGCATCACAGCAGTTTGCCATGATTCCTATGAATCTTATGAAAAACGGCGTGGCTGATTATATTGTAACCGGACAGTGGGCTAAGAAAGCCTATACAGAAGCACAGAAATATGGAAAGGCAAATAAGATTGCCTCATCCGAGGATAAGACATTCTCGTATATTCCTGATTGTTCGGATCTGCCGATTTCGGAGGATGCAGATTATGTTTATATCTGTGAAAACAATACAATTTACGGAACAAAGTACAAGAAGCTTCCAAACACAAAGGGAAAGACTTTGGTTGCTGATGTATCTTCCTGCTTCCTTTCAGAGCCGGTTGATGTTACAAAGTACGGTGTGATCTACGGTGGTGTTCAGAAGAATATCGGACCTGCCGGTGTTGTTATCGTGATCATCCGTGAGGATCTGATCACAGAGGATGTACTTCCCGGTACTCCGACCATGCTGCAGTACAAGACACACGCAGATGCAGATTCTCTTTACAACACACCGCCGGCATATGGTATCTATATCTGCGGTAAGGTATTTAAGTGGCTCAAGAAGATGGGCGGCTTAGAGGTAATGAAGCAGCGTAATGAGGAGAAGGCAAAGATCCTTTATGATTTTCTGGACAGCAGCAAGATGTTCAAGGGAACTGTTGTAAAGGAAGACCGTTCTCTGATGAATGTACCGTTTGTTACCGGTGATAAGGACCTTGATGCCAAGTTCGTAAAAGAGGCAGAGGAAGCAGGTTTCGTAAACCTGAAGGGTCATCGTACTGTTGGTGGTATGAGAGCCAGCATCTACAACGCTATGCCTAAGGAGGGCGTGGAGAAGCTTGTAGAGTTTATGAAGAAGTTTGAGGAGGAGAATGCATAATGTTTCAGTATACATGCTTAAATCCCATCGCAGCGGTGGGACTTGACAATCTGACAGAGGATTATAAGCAGACAGAGGATTTTGCACAGGCAGATGCGGTATTAGTCCGCAGTGCTGCCATGCATGATATGGAGCTGTCTGATAATCTCTGCGCCGTAGCAAGAGCCGGTGCCGGAGTAAATAATATTCCACTTGATAAATGTGCCGAGAAAGGTATTGTTGTATTTAATACACCGGGGGCCAATGCAAACGGTGTTAAGGAGCTTCTGATCTCCGGAATGCTTTTAGCTGCCCGTGATATCGTAGGTGGTATCGACTGGGTTAAGGCAAATGCAGACGACGAGAATATTTCCAAATCCATGGAGAAGGCAAAGAAGAACTTTGCAGGCTCTGAGATCAAGGGAAAGAAGCTTGGTGTTATCGGTCTTGGTGCCATCGGTGTATTGGTAGCCAATGCAGCAAACCGTCTGGGGATGGACGTTTACGGTGTGGATCCATTCCTTTCCGTAAAGAATGCGCTGACACTTTCCAGAGACATTACCGTATGCAAGAGCTATGATGAGCTTTACAAGGCCTGTGATTATATTACCGTTCATGTACCGTATATGCCGGAGACCAAAGGTCTTCTGAACAAAGAGGCATTTGATCAGATGAAGGACGGCGTTGTTGTATTGAACTTTGCCCGTGACCTTCTGGTAAATGATGATGATATGAAGGCTGCTCTGGAGTCCGGAAAAGTTGCAAAATATGTTACCGATTTCCCAAATCCTGCTGTAGTTAAGATGCCAAATGTCATCGCGACACCTCATCTTGGTGCTTCTACAGAGGAGTCTGAGGATAATTGTGCGATCATGGCAGTGGAAGAGATCCGTGATTTCATGGAGAACGGTAACATCAGAAATTCCGTAAACTATCCGGCATGTGATGCAGGTGTCTGTGAGACAAAGGGCAGAATTACCGTTGCTCATAAGAACATCCCGAATATGCTGACACAGTTTACCAATGTATTCTCCTCAGAGGGGATCAACATTGCACATATGACCAATAAGAGCCGTGGGGACTACTCTTACTGTATCTTTGACATTGACTCTGATTCCACAGAGGCATTTGCAGAGAAGCTGAGTGCCATTGACGGTGTATTAAAGGTTCGTATCATCAAATAAAGATAGTGCGAGCGCGGTCAGAACCAGATGATTTATATCCGGTGTGCGTTGCATTTTATAAATGGTATCAATAATATGGGGGCTTAGGTAAAAGGGGTTTTAACCTTTTTTCCTGAGTCCTTTTTTAGGGGATGGGGAAATGATCGTAACGTGGTGTAAAGCCAATGAGAATTGCGAAGCAACCCGCAGACTTTGGGCCTGTGGTTCAAAGTCTGCGGGTTGGGAAAGGAATGCAGGATCAGTATGAACTATCAGGAAGCAGTAGAATATATCGAAGAAATACGAAAAGAACTGGCAAGTGATTACTCCATGGATCGTGTCATGAAGCTGGCAGAGCTCATGGGGCACCCGGAGAAGAAGCTGCGGATCGTACATATTGCCGGAACCAATGGAAAGGGATCCGTGGGGGCTTATATTTCCAATGCGCTGGCTATGTCCGGTTATTCTGTGGGAAGATTTGCATCTCCGGCACTCTTTGATCCCAGAGAGCAGATCCAGAGGATATCGGGAAACCATTTTGGAACGGATGTGGAGTGGATCTCGGAAGAAGAAGTGGCAATGCGTATCACAGAGATTGCAGCGGCGGTGGATAAAATGAAGGCGGTCGGTATGGATTGTCCCACCGCATTTGAGATTGAGACGGTGATGGCGTATTGCCAGATGGTCTGCTGGCATGTGGACGTAGCCGTGATCGAGGTGGGAATGGGTGGCAGAAATGATGCAACCAATATTGTGGAAAAACCGGCTCTCACTGTTTTTACAAAGATCAGCAGAGATCATACGTCGTTTTTAGGCGATACTATAGAGGAAATTGCCTATCAGAAGTTTGGAATTACCAAGGCAGGCTGTCCGGTCGTTTCCGTGAGACAGGACAATGCAGTCATGGAAATGCTCAAAGAGATCTGTCAACACCGAGGCTTAAAGCTGCGGGTAGCGGAACCGGAGCAGATCCGCCAGAAGGATTTTTCTCTGGAAAAAACAGCATTCCGGTATCAGGGATATCCTCTGGAGATCCGCCAGCTTGGCTATTACCAGCCGGAAAATGCCGTAACCGCATTTGAGGCATTAAAGCTCATGGCACAGACCGGTTTTCACAAGATCAACATCAGCTCCGTACAGACCGCATTTCGGGTGACAAAGTGGACAGGCCGGTTTGAGCTGATCTCGAAGGATCCGTTTTTAATATTGGATGGTGCTCATAATCCGGATGGCGCCGCTGCGTTAAAAAAATCTCTGGAAATTTATTTTCCGGCGCAGAGATTCCGTTATATCTTTGGAGTGTTCCGTGACAAGGATTATCAGAAGATACTGGATGAAATGCTTCCTCTGGCCAATTCTGTGTATACTGTGAGAGCGGCGGGAGAGCGGGGAATGGATCCCGGGAAGTTGGCAGAGATTGTAGAGAAAAAATGCAGGAAGTATGACAGGGAGATCCCGGTGGAAAGCTGTCAGACTGTGGCACAGGCTCTTCAAAAAATAGAAAAGGACGGTCATAATACCAAAACCATTATTTTCGGAAGTCTGTCGTTTTTGCATGAAGTGTACCGTTTTTTTGACACCAGCCGGTATATTTGATAGAATGATGTTCAGATTTTAGAAAGAAACTGTGACAGGAGCATAGTGGATTGGAGCAGAAATGGATAAAGAAAAGATAGAACAGGCAGTTACACTGTTTCTGGAGGGAATCGGTGATGATATCAACCGGGAAGGCATACAGGAAACTCCGGCCAGGATCAGTGCCATGTGCGAGGAGATTTTTGCCGGGATGGGACAGAATGCCAGGGAGCATCTTGAGCGTACTTTCACGGCACAAAATAACGAAATGGTCATTGAAAAAGATATCACCTTTTATTCTCTTTGTGAGCATCATTTACTGCCGTTTTATGGCAAGGTACACATCGGATATATTCCCAATGGAAAGGTTGTAGGCTTAAGCAAACTGGCAAGAACTGTGGAGGTATATGCCCGCAGACCACAGATCCAGGAGCAGATGACAGCACAGATCGCCGACGATATTATGACATATCTCAAGCCAAAGGGCGTGATGGTCATGATCGAGGCGGAGCATATGTGCATGACCATGAGAGGCATCAAAAAGCCGGGTACCCAGACTGTGACATATGCTGTCCGGGGAGAGATGGAGGATACGGAGAAGCAGGATCGTTTTCTGAAACTGCTGTCCAGATAATGGGACAGATAAAAGGAGGAAGAAGATATGAAGATCGGAAACAGAGAGTTTACTTATGGACAGGGACATGTCTATATTATGGGGATTTTAAATGTGACACCGGATTCTTTTTCGGACGGTGGCAAATTTAATGATAAAGATGCAGCACTTTTTCATGTACAGGAAATGGTACAGCAGGGAGCAGACATTATTGATGTGGGCGGAGAGTCCACACGACCGGGATATCAGAAGATCACGGTGCCGGAGGAGATCGAACGTGTCACAGGGATCATTGAGGCAGTCAAGAAACGGTTTGATATTCCTGTATCCATTGACACTTATAAGGCACCGGTGATGGATGCTGCACTGGCAGCGGGGGCGGATCTTGCCAATGATATCTGGGGACTTCGCTACGATAAGTTTTATGCTCCGGAGGGACAGGCTTCTGTCTGGGACTGCGGCACCATGGCGCAGATCATTGCAAAATATGATGTGCCGGTGTGCGTGATGCATAACAGGGATCAGGCGGTATATCAGAACTTTCTGGAGGAAGTACTTCTGGATCTGGAGGATAGTATTGCGATTGGAGAGAAAGCAGGGATCAGCAGGGACAGAATGATCCTTGATCCGGGTGTTGGTTTTGCGAAGGATTATGAGCAGAATCTGGAAATTCTGGCAAATCTGAAGCTCTTTGAACGGTTTGATCTGCCGCTCTTGTTAGCAGCATCCCGGAAATCGGTGATCGGACTGACACTGGATCTGCCGGTGACAGAGAGAGAGGAAGGCACTATGGTGACATCAGTTCTGGCAGGAATGGCCGGATGGGACTTTGTCCGGGTTCATGATGTAGAAAAAAACAAGCGTGCTTTGAAAATGTTGGAAAAGATTTTAGAAAAAGACTTGCAAAGAAAAAACAAGTGTGCTAATATATAGAGCGTGGTTTTACGACTGCTATATTTTGTATGCATGTCATAAAGTTCACATACAGGGATTACAACCAAATTCGAGGTGTGGCTAAGTTTGGTATAGCGCTGCGTTCGGGACGCAGAGGTCGCAGGTTCAAATCCTGTCACCTCGATTGCGCAGGGATTGAGTGTGTGATGCGGATGAATCCTTGGCAGGGGTACCTCGGAAGCTATATGCTTTCGGGGTTTTTTCTTTATAATCAAAAGGAGGAAGATATGTCTACAGTATACATTCATGTAGGTACGCCTAAAACGGGTACATCTGCAATTCAGGTATTTTGTTCAAAGAACCGCAAATTATTAAAAGAAAAGGGAGTTTGTTACCCAAATCTTGGGTTTGATTTTCCGGGAATCAGTTCCAATCGAAATGGCCATTGTTTAAATGCATATATTTTTGATGAGAACCACAAACGCCTTCGTGATCAGGAGCGAGAGGTGGCAGATCAGGCATTGGAGAAGCTGACCGGTATGCTGGATAATTTTCCGGTCTTTGTTTTGTCAGATGAACAAATCTGGAATAATAAGGACATTACGACAGAGCGTTTGCTTCATTATGAAGAAAAGCTTGCAGAGGCAGGAGCAGATATGAAGATCATTGTATATCTGCGCAGACAGGATCTGCTGATCCAGTCTTACTGGGCACAGCAGGTGAAGGAGTATATGAATACTTGTTTCAGTGATTATATTGTATCCCAGAAAGCAAAATATTTTAAGCTGGATTATGACAAACGTCTGGAGGAGATGGCTGCGGCTGTTGGCAGAGAAAATATTATCGTTCGTGTATATGAGAAGCAGCAGTATTATGGAGGCAATATTATTTCTGATTTCCTTCATTTATTTGATCTGGAAATGACAGATGAGTTCAAGCAGTCGGATCATGTGGTAAATGCAAGTCTGGAGGGCGCATGTCTTGAGGCAAAGCGTCTGTTAAATGCCAATCCGCGTTTTACAACAAAGTTAAATTTTGTTGTGCCAATGCTTACTGCAATTCAGCAGGAAAAAGTTGGAGAGGGCGGATATTCCACCGGAAGATATTTCTCAGAGGAGGAACATCAGGCGTTTCTGGAGAAGTACCGGGAGGGCAATGAAAAGGTTGCCAGAGATTATCTTGGCAGAGAAGACGGTGTCCTCTTTAAGGATGAGATTGTGACGGAAGGAACCGGTGAAGCAGAAACTTACACCACGGAAGAAATGGTAGATATCCTTGGTAAGGTGATCGTTTTGCAGAGAGACAAGATTCTCCAGAAAAATGAAGAGATTGCCGAATTAAAGAAGCAGGATATCGGAGTGAAGCATATGATCAAAAAGGCTGCAAAGTGGGTTTTGAGACGTGAGTGAATGATGTTGATCGAAACTGTCCTATAAAGGGGACAGTTGAAATAGAAAGGGGCAATAACATGTTTAAGATTAATGACAATTATTTAAAGTTACCGGGAAGTTATCTTTTTTCAACAATTGCCAAAAAGGTAGCAGCATACAGCGAGGCAAATCCGGACAAGGATATTATCCGCCTTGGTATTGGGGATGTGACATTGCCACTGGCACCTGCTGTAATCGACAGACTTCACAGTGCGGTTGATGAGATGTCCAAGAAGGAGACATTTAAGGGATATGCACCGGATCTGGGATATGAGTTTCTGCGTGATGTGATCGCACAGAAAGATTATAAGGACAGAGGATGCGATATTTCAGCAGATGAGATCTTTGTCAGTGACGGAGCAAAGAGTGATTCCGGCAATATCGGAGATATTTTCAGTCAGGACAACAAGATCGCTGTCTGTGATCCTGTTTATCCGGTATATGTAGATACCAATGCAATGGCAGGACGTACCGGTACATATGATCCGTCTACGGAGAAATGGTCTGATGTCATTTACATGCCATGTACCAAGGAGAATAACTTCGTACCGGAGCTTCCGAAGGAGACACCGGACATTATTTATCTTTGCTTCCCAAATAACCCGACCGGTACCACGATCACAAAGGATCAGCTTCAGGTATGGGTTGATTATGCGTTAAAGGTAGGAGCAGTCATCATCTACGATGCGGCTTATGAGGCATATATTTCATCTGAAAATGTACCACACAGTATTTATGAGTGTAAGGGAGCAACCGCCTGTGCCATTGAGCTTCGAAGCTTCTCTAAAAATGCAGGCTTCACAGGAACACGTCTTGGTTTTACGGTAGTTCCGAAGGAGCTTAAATCCGGAGATGTTACGCTTCACAGTCTTTGGGCCCGCCGTCACGGTACTAAGTTTAACGGTGCTCCTTATATTATTCAGGCTGCCGGTGCTGCAGTATATACCGATGAGGGAAGAAAACAGACAAATGAGCAGATTGCTTATTATATGAACAACGCAAAGCTGATCCGTGAGGGTCTTACCGGTGCAGGCTATGAAGTTTACGGTGGTACGGATGCTCCGTATATCTGGCTCAAGACTCCGGATAAGATGACATCATGGGAGTTCTTTGATTATCTTCTGGAAAAACTTAACATTGTAGGTACTCCGGGATCCGGATTCGGACCAAGTGGAGAAGGATATTTCCGACTGACTGCTTTTGGAAGTCTGGAAAATACAAAGCGTGCAATGGAAAGAATTCAGTCAGGAAAGGCAATCTAGGAATTTTAATGCAGGCTTTTTGAAGTAAATTCATTATATTTTTCTGAAATAAGAAGCTCTCCACTTTTCTGTGGGGAGCTTTTGTGGTAAACTGTCCTCGAAGGTGTAGGAAGATTTTTGCCGGTAGATGGCCGGTAAGGGAGAAAAGGGGATTATTCGGGAAAGGATGGAAACAGAAATGAAACATGGAATGAAGATATTATTCGGCGTACTCTTATGCGTAGGGCTTCTGTGTGTGCCGGGCAAGTCTGCTTCAGCAGATGCGGTGGTCAGTGGAGAGGACACCAGCTATGACCGTTATATTGCCTTTGGACAGGATTTAAAGGCAAGTGAGAAGCAGAAGGTGCTGCAGGAGTTTGGAATCAGTGAGTCGGATCTGTCAAACTACAAGACTATTGAGATCACCAATCAGGAGGAGCATGATTATCTGGGAGATTATATTGATTCCAAGGTGATCGGCAGCCGTGCACTTTCCTCCGTCATGATCGTTAAGACAGAGGCGGGAAGCGGTATTCAGGTAGAGACAAAGAATATTACTTACTGTACCTCAGGTATGTACTGCAACGCTCTGGTGACGGCAGGACTGGAGGACGCACAGGTAACTGTTGTGGGACCTTTTGGGATATCCGGTACCTCCGCTCTGGTAGGAGCCATGAAGGCATATTCTGTTATGACAGGAAAGGATATCTCTGAGTCAACCATGGACGCAGCAACGGATGAGCTTGTGACCACAGCAGAGCTGGCAGACACCATCGGCGATTCCGAAAAGGTAGAGCAGCTGGTTGCAGCGGTGAAGCAGAAAGTATTTTCCGACAATCTTACCACAAGGGATGATATTAAGGATGCCATTAATGCTTCTGCCAATGCACTGGATCTGAATCTGTCGGATGACGATGTCAACAAGATCACGGATATGATGGAAAAGGTCTCCAAGGTAGATGTGGACGTGGATGCCATCAAGGAGCAGGCGAAGGATATTTACAATAAGCTGAAGGACTCCGGGATTGATTTCAGTAAGGTAGATACAGAGGGCTTATCAGAGAAGGTAGGAGGATTCTTTTCGAATATCTTCAATGCGATCAAGGATTTCTTTAGCGGATTGTTTGGATAAAAATTACGATTCACAGCGCTGTGGGTGCAGCAATGGAATCAGGACGGCACAACGATAATTTAAAATCGGAACATTAAGGAAATGAGGATTATTATGATGCGCAGAAAAATAGTGATATCCGGGCTTTTATGTCTGGTGTGTGGGACGTTGCTTGTGAGCTGCAGACCGGCCAAGCAGGGGGAGGTGTCCTCGGATGCATTTACGGCGTCTATGGCGGCAGATGTACGTCCCATCGATCAGATGAAAGTATCGGCAAAAATGGCTCAAAGCGCAGGGATCAAAATAAGCTGGAACAGGGTCAGCAGAGCAGCTGCCTATGTGATATACCGCAGTGGCGGCGATGGCTCCGGCTGGGAGAAAATAAAGGAGCTGACGCCGGATCAGACCTCTTATGTGGATGGGGATACAGCCATGGGAATGGACTATCATTATAAGGTGGAAGCGGCGTGCGAGTACAGCCGGACAGATCGTTTTGCTTACAGCAAAGAGCAGATGCCGCAGAAGCTCACAGCAGAGTGTGAGATCTACACCGGTGTGGGCGGCGCATTCTGGGATCAGAAGGCAATGAAAGCAAAACAGCAAAAGATTGGACAGATCCTTTTGACGTATTCCTTTGGCGGAGAAGGAAAGGAGGCTGTGGAACCGGAGGGAGTGGAAATTTACCGTGGTACCTCTGCGGGCAGTATGAAGCTTCTGGAGAGAGGACTGGTAAAGGATATCTCGACGCAGGAGTTTGATTTTGGCACAAATTATGTGGATAACAGTGTGGAGCAGGGGAAAAGCTATTATTATCAGGTAAGGGCCTATGCTCTTCTCAACGGAAAAAGAGTTTATGGAAAACGATCAGATACCATGAAGGTACAGGCGGCAGAGCCTGAGGGCGTTTACAGTCTGCGTCTGGTGAGAGAACCGGACAGCTACCGTTCCAATATCATTGTGGCCTTGACAAGTACCAAAAAGGAAAACGGTGTGCTTACGTTGTCTTCGGATATACTGACACAGAAGGTTACCATGATGTACCGGATGTCTGCGGACTATTATGCACAGCAGGCCATGGCCGGCTCTGCCGTTGCGGTTTCTACAGCCGGTCAGTCGTCTGATCAAAAGCAGGCGAAGAAACCGCCATATCAGGCTATGAAGCTGAAGGCAGACCGTTACAGTCTGGATGGCAGATATTTCCAGTCTGTGACCGGGGACATTGTGCTGGATCCGCAAAAAACAGTTTATCTGGAGCTGTCACCGGAAGACGCAAACGAAAAGCTGCTGTCTTCTGCCAATCTTTCGGTGGAGGAGATTTCCTTCCAGGCAAGATATAATGAGGGAAATCATCTGATGAAGCTGGATGTCAAGGGACAGAAAGCTTCTATGGAGGATCTGTCTGCAGATGGAGGCTATCAGATGTGGACAGAGTCTGCTGCAAAGGGGCAGGGTTCTACGATACGTGTGGGACTTTTAAGCCGGTATCGTGGCAACAAGACTTTGATGATCTCAAAGGATCAGCTGCAATCGATCACTTACAGTTATCAGCGCAAAAATGATGACCAGCTTCTGGAGATGACGCTCACAGCAGAAAAGTACAGCACGGATGGTGTGAAATGGAAGAATGTTTCCGGTGATATTTCGTTAAAGGCATGTGATATCGTATATCTGCAGCTCGCCACACAGCAGGATCCGATCCCATACCGCCAGAAGGGACAGCGTCATGGAGACCTGAGCCTTTCCGGAACATATGGATCAAATACATCATGGACACTGAAAACAGATTTATTGAAGGGAGAATGAGATTATGCCATTTATTGATTCAAAGGTAACAGTAAAAATGAGTGAGGACAAAAAGGAGCAGATCAAGGCAAAGCTTGGTCAGGCCATTGGTCTTCTGGGGAAGACAGAGAGCTTTCTGATGGTAGGTTTTGAGGATGAATATGATCTGTATATGGGAGGCAGCAAGCTGGACAAGGGAGCATTTGTTTCTGTGAAGGTATTTGGACAGTTACAGTCCGGTGCCTGTGACAGTATGACAGCCAAAATCTGCGATATTCTGCAGGAAGAGCTTGGAATTCCGGGCAATGCGGTTTATGTGACATATCAGGGGATCAATGACTGGGGCTGGAATGGCAGCAATTTCTAGTAACCACTTGCAATCCCCAAATGTATGTGGTATGCTTAGATATATGGTTGTTTAATTGAATCATGAGACAGACATTGAAGGAGACAAAGTTCTGAAACCATGCTTTTTGACAGGAACATGATGCCACCGACTGAGAGCACATGACCAGCAGAGGACAGAATGGAGAACACTCCGGAGTTCGCAGGCTGAACAGGTATTAACGAGTAGGCTTGTGCGCGGACACGGCGTTATGTGAAGAGATACAGATCATTATAATATATAGCAGATGGTCTGTGAATTGCGGGTGGTACCGCGGAAGAAGATCCGTCCCCAGAAGTGATATGATATCATATCATTTCCGGGGATTTTTTAATTATAAACAGTATCCGGAAGGGATACGGAAAGGCATGGTTTTATTATGGAATTTATAACTGGAGTAGCGAAGAAAGATACGCTGGAGATCAGTGAAATTCTCGCAGGAGATTACGAAGGAAAGACGATCAAGGTCAACGGTGCAGTGCATACCATCCGTGATATGGGTGATGTGGCATTTGTCGTTCTCCGTAAGAGAGAGGGACTGTTGCAGTGTGTGTATGAGGAAGGTGTCACCAAGTTTGATCTGAAGACCCTGAAGGAAGCAGCTACCGTAGAGGTAGAGGGTGTTCTGGCAAAAGAGGACCGTGCACCGAACGGTGTGGAGCTTCGTCTGAATACGATCCGTATTCTGTCTGAGCCGACAGAGCAGATGCCTCTGCAGATTTCCAAATGGAAATTAAAGACATCTCTGGAAGCAAAGCTGAATTATCGTCCGGTATCACTCCGTAATGTGCGTGAGCGTGCCAAATTCCGTATTCAGGAGGGCATCGTAAGAGGTTTCCGTGATTTCCTGTATGAGCAGGGATTTACCGAGATCCATACACCAAAGCTTGGTGCAAAGAGTGCCGAGGGTGGTGCAAACCTGTTTAAGCTGGAGTATTTCCACAGACCGGCAATCCTTCAGCAGAGTCCGCAGTTCTATAAGCAGATGATGGTTGGTGTATTTGACCGTGTATTTGAGACTGCACCGGTATTCCGTGCAGAGAAGCACAATACAAAGCGTCATCTGAATGAGTACACCTCTTTGGATTTCGAGATGGGATATATTGACGGTTTTGAGGATATTATGGCAATGGAGACCGGATTTTTGCAGTACACCATGGCTCTTTTGCAGAAGGAGTACAGCAGAGAGTTAAAGATCCTCGGAGTAACTCTTCCAAATACGGACAAGATCCCTTGTGTTCGTTTTGATGTGGCAAAGAAGCAGGTAGCGGAGAAATATAACCGCGAGATCCGTAACCCGTATGATCTGGAGCCGGAGGAAGAAGCTTTGATCGGTCAGTATTACAAAGAGGAATGTGATGCGGATTTCGTATTTGTGACACATTATCCATCCAAGAAGCGTCCTTTCTATGCAATGGATGATCCGGAGGATGAGACATATACCTTAAGCTTTGATCTTCTGTATCATGGTCTGGAGATCACCACAGGTGGTCAGCGTATCCACAGCTATCCGGAGCTTCTTGCCAAGATGGAGAAGCGTGGTATGACAGAGGAAGGCATGGAGCAGTATCTCAGCGCATTTAAGCACGGTATGCCGCCACACGGTGGACTGGGTATCGGTATGGAGCGTCTGACCATGCAGCTTCTCGGTGAGGAGAATGTCCGTGAGACTACATTGTTCCCAAGAGATCTGAGCCGTCTGGAGCCATAGGACAGATGGACAGGAGGCGAAGCGGACAGGCTTTTAGGCTTTTGAGCTGATCCCGGAAACGATTTAAATGGAAAATGATGTCTGCAAACAGGCAGATGGAGGAAAGGCAGGATATAAATATGGCAAATGTAATTTCAGATGAGACGATTGAGTATGTCGGTATTCTGGCAAAGCTGGAGCTGAATAAGGAAGAGCAGGAGCAGGCCAA
>CADAKW010000027.1 GCA_902788645.1 uncultured Lachnospiraceae bacterium | reverse complement strand
GTGTTTACGCTGCGTCTTTTGCAGCGTTATGCACCACTGCGTGGTGCGACGTAGCGGGAGCGTGCCCACTGAAATAACTGAGCCCGCCCTGGAGGCTCGGTCGTCCAGACACGTATTCATCGAAACATTGCAAAGCAAAGACTTCCTGGCAAGCCTACTGATCTGCGGCAATTTCCAGATCACAGCCTTCCGGATGCATTCTTCTTATGAGCCAAAAATCATATTCAATACCGTACCACATCAGAAACAGTCTGGGCACAATTTATTTTCTGGTGTGGGAAGTTTGAGTTATATGATTGATTTTTGTATATACAAATTGTTTATTGCATATATTTTCATGTAGATTTGAGTAATCTGCGATGAAGTTTATTTTAGTGTGGACCAAAAATTATATATTTATGAACGAAACATACAAAAAACTTGTAAAATTGCTTAGAAAATGCTAATTTATTAATTGAAATTGGTATTATAATGGCAACATGCTTTCGAAAGTGGAATGTTGGTGAGCGTAGGAATCTGATCATATTTGATTATTGATCGCTGTTACGCTTTGGGTTTTGGAAAGGAGGAAATTACAATGATAAATATTCTATTAAATCAGTTATTAAAAGGAAGAGGAAACTTGCAGGGGTACTGCAGAGTCTGACTGGATATAGTTTCTATGGCTTTGGATCTGATGTCCATAGATTTTAGAAAATCAACATATCTTTATTAATTAGGCTATGATCAGGATAGCTGTTATTAAGATTCAGAATTATTCTAAAACTGTATTACATGTAAGACTCTGTCGGGAAATGATATTTCATGGCATATTGTGGAGTTTTACAGAGATAATATAGTTTCTTTTTATCTTGTGGCATATATTTTGGCAGGATGAATTGTACAGTTCGCATATTATTCAAAAAACAGAACAAGTGTTCGTATAAAATGCTAAGAAATAATATTTCCCTTTTGATACAATAAATCATATAAAACATTTTATAGATAGAGAGATAAGTAAGGGAGAGATGAAAATGGAAGAGAAGACTCCTCAGAAAATGGGAGTATGGAATAGCATGTGCTATACTGTGCGAACTGTTTGGAGGGCTGACAAAGGCTGTATTTTGCTGTCTTTTTATAAAAACTGTACAGAAGAAGTATATATGTCATTTTTCTTTATTTTAATGCTGCAGATGATTTATTCATATATTGAAAACGGACAGTCGTTTATGGGACTTCTTCGTTTTGTGACATTGTTCTGTCTTGGGCATATCTGTATTCATCTGGTGTCAGCATGGCATGCATATTATATCCGCAGGAAGACGCCTAAGGTATATGCGTACATATTTAACCGCGTCATAGACAAGGCTGTCCGTATTGAATTGACAAAGTATGAGCAGCCGGATTTTTACGATAAGTTTGCCAGAGCATTGGATGAATGTCTGACAAAAGCGATGGATGGGCTGTATTCTCTGGCATGGGCGACAGGATGTGCTTTATCTGCTGTTGCCGCTGTTTTCCTGATTGCCCGTGTGGACCCGGTGATGCTTGTTTTTTCGCTGCCATCGATTGTGGCATCGTTTCTGTTCAGTTCCCGGATCAATAAGCTGCAGTATGAGCTTCGGCTGGAAGAGACCAGGGATAAGCGTACGGCAGAGTATGTGAAGCGTGTCTTTTATGAGAAAAAATATGCGGGAGAGATCCGGTTATACAATATCCGCAAGGTGCTGCTTCGTGAGCATAAGGAGAGTTTTGACAGCAGACAGGAGCTTTATGCCCGGATGTACCGTCAGATCAATTTTTATAAGCAGGTGCAGGATCTGGTGATCTTTGGACTGCCGATCCTGTTGACATATATTTATGTGAGCGTTGTTCTTAAGACTACAGGAGAGGCAAAGATCGGCCTGTACGTGGCGACATTGGGAAGTGTGGATTATTTTGCATGGAGAGTAAAGACTGCCATCAAAAATTATATGGAGGCCGGCAAGAACTGTATGTATATGAATAATCTGCAGGAGTTTCTGGAAATGGATGAGGAGACTATGGAGAACGGCAGCAGAGAGGTACAGGGAGAGCTGGGAGACATAGAACTGGATCATGTGAGTTTTCAGTATACAGGCAGTGAAAAACCGGTGATCAGGGATTTGTCACTGCATATCCGAAAGGGCGAGAGGATCGCTCTGGTGGGAGAAAACGGTGCCGGCAAGACTACTTTGGTGAAATTGTTAATGGGATTATATCCGGTTCAGCAGGGAAAGATATCTGTAGGAGGTGTGGACATCCGGGAGTATAACAAAAGAGATTATCAGAAGCATTTTGGAACCGTGTTTCAGGACCTGCAGATCTTTTCGCTGCCTCTTTCCCACAATGTATTGATGAAAGAGCCTGAAACGGAGGAGGAGAGGGCTTTGGTGACAGAGTCTCTGCGCAAAGCGCAGTTTGGAGATGTATTAGATAAATTACCGGATGGCATAGACAGTATGGTTACAAAAGAGTTTGACGATAGTGGATTTATCTGTTCCGGCGGTCAGGCACAGAAGATTGCTATTGCCAGAGTTTTTGCCAAGAAGCCGGATATTGTCATATTGGATGAGCCATCCAGTGCTCTGGATCCTATTGCAGAGTTTAATATGTACAACAATATGCTGGAGGCATCGGAGGGGCGGACTGTATTTTTTATTTCCCACCGCCTTTCTTCGGCACGGATCGCAGACAGAATCTGTTTTCTGGAGCAGGGAAGCATTGTGGAGAGTGGTACCCATGATGAATTGATGGAGCGAAACGGAAAGTATGCCCGGATGTTCCGTCTTCAGGCAAAGAATTACAAGGAACGAGAGGAGGCGTGTGTCTATGAATAAGGAGAAGGATAAAATATCCATCCGCAGGCTGATATCTAATGTGGCTTATATTATGAAATTTGCCATGGAGGTAGATAGGAGAGCGGTGATTACGATATTTGCAGGATATTTGATCTGTTCTGTGACATATGCGGTATATAGTACCTTGTTTTTGAAGTATTTCATTCAGATGATGCAGGACCGGCAGGGAGATCTGGTACAGGCGGTTTTATTTGTGTTTGCCGGGATTGCCATTTTGACGATCAGTGATGCTACAGAGATTGCTTTGGAAAATTGGGTTGAGGTGCGGTTTCTGAAGGTGGCAGGCACAGTGCAGAGGAGATTTATCCGAAAGGCAGCAGACATTGACCTGATCTGCTATGACAACAAGGATTATTTTGATGATTTTGTGATCGCAGCCTCTCAGTCTGAGGAGATGTTAATGACGGGAGTGATGTCTACCGGCTATATTATAGGACACGTTGCCGGGATTTTTACGCTGGGAGCATTGGTTCTTTCTGTAAATCCTGTGATCGCAGTGTTCCCGATAGTCGGATTTGTGATCAATATTGTGACTCGTTTTAAGATTACCGAGTATGAGTATAACTACGAGATGGAATATAAGCGGATTATGCGTAAGGCAGATTATTCCAAGCGGGTATTTTATCAGCCGGAATATGCCAAGGAGATCAAACTTTCCGATATCCGGGTACCGCTGCAGCTTCAATTCAATGAAGCTGTAGATGAGGTTATGGATCGGGCGCATGCGATTGGGATCAGGATTGCGATACTTTCCCTGATCAATTGGATCGGTACCTTTACGGTGATGTCGGATTTTGCGATTCCGGTGTATCTTGGATATCTTGCATTGGTAAAGAAAAGCATCCGTCTGGGAGATGTGGCAGCCATGAACAATGCAGAGGAGGGCATTCGCAATAATCTGGATGGTTTAAATTATGCCTTTGTGCGTTTTCAAAAGGTGGGGCAGTTCGCAGAACGCTTCCGGCGCTTTGTGGATTATGAGATACAGATTGAAAACAGGGAAGGAATACGCAGGATGCCGGAGGAAAGACAGATATTGGAGATTAAAGATATGTCTTTTCGGTATGATGGGGCGGATCAGGATACCCTTCATCATATTTCCATGACGATCCATCCGGGAGAAAAGGTGGCGTTTGTCGGAGAAAATGGCGCAGGTAAGACGACTTTTGTCAAGCTGTTGATGCATCTTTATGATGTGTCAGAGGGAAGTATCTGTTATGGTGGTCACGATATCAGGGAATATGGAACAAAGGAATACCGGGATCACATTGGCGCAGTCTTTCAGGATTATCAGATTTATGGTGCTACACTTGTAGAAAATGTTCTGATGGATGAAGAAAAGGAAGGAGACAGGGAGAGGGTGCTTCAGGCACTTAGATTGGCAGATTTTGAGAAAAAGCTGGAGAGACTGCCGGATGGTCTTGATTCCAATATGACAAGGGAATTCAGGGAAGACGGGACCATGCTGTCCGGTGGAGAGTCTCAAAAGGTTGCGATCGCCAGGATGTTTGCCAGAACTGGCAGATTGTCGCTGGCGATTCTGGATGAACCATCCAGTGCCCTGGATCCTTTGGCGGAGTACAGATTAAATACCAATATGATGAAAAATGCAGGGGATGCCACGGTGATATTTATATCCCATCGATTATCTACTACAAGGGATGCTGATCGGATCTATATGTTTGAGAACGGTCAGATCATAGAGGAAGGAAATCACCGGGAGTTGATGGAGCTGGGAGGTAAATATGCAGCAATGTTTGAAAAACAGGCATATTACTATCAGGATGAGGTGGACATGGAAGCAGTATAAAAGCCGATGTGCAATGACCAACATGGAGGGGAGGCAGTACATGAGTAAGGAAGATGATGTTTTTAACAGTGTATTTACATATATAGAAGATAATCTGACGGAGAAATTGACCGTAGAGGAAATAGCGAAGCATGTTTATCTTTCTCCAACATATTTGCAGTCAGTATTTAAGGAACATTTTGGAATACCTCTGGCGGAATATGTCAGGAGTCAGAAGTTGAAAAGAGCCATGGACTTATTATACAATACGGAAAGAAGAATTAGTGACATCGCATATGACAGTGGATTTGAGCATGAATCCTCCTTTATCCGCTCCTTTAAGAGAGAGTTTGGTATGACTCCGGGAGAAGCCAGAAGGAAAAAGTGTAATGACAGTGGAAAAGTCAGTTAAAGTGTTGTCCTATGTACATAAGTGTTGTCCTACGTACATAACAGAAGTCGAGAAATCAGAGGGAAGGAGAAAAAATATGCAGACAAGACAGCAGGCGGGAATTGTGTGTTGTTCTGACGGTTTAACAGAGAATCAGGGGGAGGTAGTACAGAAGCTGCGGGAAACATTATACCAGATGAATGTATCGGTTATCATGAGTCCGTATCTTTATCAGGGAACCGGAACGGCAAAGCAGAAAGCGCAGGCGTTAATGGCGTTATATGAGAATGATGAAATCCATGATATTTTTGATATCTCAGGAGGAGATCTGGCCAATGAACTGTTGCCGTATCTGGATTATCAGAGGATTGCGGACTCAGGCAAAATTTTCTGGGGATATAGTGATCTGACGTCGATACTCAACGGGATTTACAGCAAAACAGGGAATCCCGGGGTATTGTATCAGCTTCGAAATCTCATGGGAGCCTGTGGAAAGGAACAGAGGGAAACATTTTATCAGATGCTGGAGCGGGATGGAGACAATCTGTTTCGATTCCCTTACCGCTTTATACAGGGGACAGAGATGAAAGGTGTCGTAATAGGAGGCAATATTCGTTGTCTGTTAAAGCTGGCAGGGACGGATTATTTTCCTGACTGCCACGACAAGATCCTTTTACTGGAAAGCTTAAGCGGGGGCATGTCACGGATCACAGCATATTTCAGTCAGTTGCAGCAGATGGGGGTATTTGACAAGTGTGCAGGTGTACTGTTGGGGACATTTACGCAGTTAGAGCAGGAGCATGGCACAGATGCGGCTGTGGGGCTGTTGCAGCGTTTTGTGAGAAGTGATCTTCCGATTGCGAAAACACAGCAGATTGGTCATGGGGCAGACTCCAAGGCCATAATGATCGGGAGGAGTATGTGTTTATCTGTTCAAAAATGATATAAAGATGCAAATAAGAAAAAGCCAGCGGGATAATCTCCGCTGGCTTTATAAATTCCTGATAATGTTTTTGTTATTTTTCGCTTTCAGTAAAACCGTCTACGTAAACCGTAAAACCGGAAGCGATGGTTTTGTTCCATTTTCCAAAGGAGGATGTTCCGTTGGAACGCTTGCTGACAATGGCGTTGTCGATCAATAATCCTTTTGAAGTAGCATGAATACGCCATTTGTTTCCACATCCATTATATTTACGGATGATAGGTTTGCCTTTTTTATTGACGTAACGATCACTGCGTTTTTTTAATTCGCCCTTTTTATAGACGCCAAGTTCTACCAGACGGGAAGCAACCTCAGACATATTGTTGAATTCTCCGAAATAAAGAGCAACATGTCCACCGCCGCGTCCGTATGTCAGGACATCACCAAGAGAAAGGTTTTTCAGGCTTGTCCCTTTGTTGTGACGTTTGATCGTTGTTGTTGTCTTGGAATTGTCCCATTCATATGTATTGGTCTCCTCATTGAGAGTACCGGATGTATAGGAAATCTTCACACGGTATGCAGACCAGTCATAGGAAGTTGGAATATTTTTCTTACCTTTATGAACACGGATATTTTTGCTGATATTTTTAATACCGGCAATAGAGTTTTCCTTTGCGGATACTGTTTCCAAAGATTCCAGAGCCTTTTCTACATATGTATTACAAACATACTGGTTCTTTCCAAGACCATAGGATTTCCCCAAAAATCCCTTTGCGATAGAGCGCTGATAGCGATCGATAGAAATCTGTTGTTTAAAAGTTGTATTTGTTGCATCTACAGATGTAGAACATATCTGAGATGCGATGATTCCAAGTGATAATGCATATGCTGCACAAGTCTTTAATATATTATGTTTCATTGTTAAACCCCAAATGTTACAGAAAAATTACACTAATTGTTAACTACGGTTCATAATTATACCGCAATTTACAGAAAATTACAAGAAAAAATTACAAAAATGTTAAGAATTTTACAAGATATTTATGATGATATATGAGATTCTGTAAAATGGTGATTTTTTCAAGGGATTTCAAGGCGCTTTGAAGAAAAACTGATTTAATTAAATAAGAGGGTTGCTTTTTAGAAAATGATATGATAGTATACTAAGTGTATTAAATGAGTTAATACAGTACAAACACGATTGTGAACAGGGGGTGAGATCGTGATACAACTCAATTACCGGGATGCCCGGCCGATTTATGAGCAGGTAAAGGATGGATTTCGTCATTTGATCATTCAGGAAGTGATGACAAAGGATGAAAAGCTTCCATCTGTGAGGGAGCTTGCAACATCGCTGACAATCAATCCCAATACGATACAGCGTGCTTACCGGGAACTGGAGCAGGAGGGATATGTTTATACGATTCCGGGAAAGGGGAGCTTCGTGGCCGGTGTGCCGGAGACGGATGGAAGGAGAAAGAAGGAGCTTTTAGAGTCCTTTGACAAAACAGTAAAGGAACTTAAGTTTCTGGGGATGAGTCCGGAGGAGTTAATGGAGCGGATCCGGAATGTTTCAAAATGAAAGAATGGAGGGGAATTAATTTGATTCAGGGAAAAGATATATGTAAAAGGTTCGGAGATTTTCAGGCCCTTGACCATGCAAACTTTCATGTGCCTAAGGGGGCAGTTTATGGTCTGGTTGGACCGAACGGAGCAGGAAAATCTACGCTGCTTCGTCATGTGGCGGGAATATTCCGGCAGGACAGAGGAGAGCTTTTGGTGGATGGGGAAAAGGTGTTTGAAAACCCTGCAGCAAAGGCAAAACTCACGTTTATACCGGATGATATTTTTTATTTCCGTCAGGCAAATTTAAAAGAGATGAAAAAGTACTACGAAGGCATTTATCCAACTTTTGATACGGAGCTTTTTGATAAGCTGCTGGAATGTTTTCCGGCGGTGGACAGGAAGAAAAACATCCGCCGGATGTCAAAAGGAATGCAGAAGCAGGCAGCCTTTTTACTTGCAATCAGTTGCAAGCCACAGCTTTTAATACTGGATGAGCCGGTGGACGGACTGGATCCGGTGATGCGTCGTCAGATCTGGAATATTCTTTTGAATGCAGTGAGTGAGGAGCAGATGACCGTATTGGTGTCTTCCCACAATCTGAGGGAGCTGGAGGATGTCTGTGATCATGTGGGGATCATGCATAAAGGACAGGTGATCCTGGAGCGTTCCCTGAGTGAGCTTCAGGGAAGCGTGACAAAGCTGCAGATGGCATTTGAGGGGGATGAGATGCCGGATATCACAGGACGTTTTGAGGTGATGAACCATACGCAGCTTGGCCGGGTGCATACCTTGATCGTAAAGGGAGATCAGAGAGAACTGGGGGATTATCTCGCGACCTTCCATCCGCTTGTGATGGATATGCTGCCGCTGACACTGGAAGAAATCTTTATTTATGAACTGGGAGGTGAGAATTATGAAGTCAAAGACATCATTCTTTAATAAGATGATATTCAGGAAGGATATTACAAGATTCTGGCCATTGTGGACATTGCAGCTTGTCATTGGATTGCTCGGGGTGATCATTCCGGCTTTGTCGCAGATGTCATATATTAATAACCTTCAGACGCATTCGGCGAAGACAGAGTATAAGATCGATTACCTGACCGGATATATACAAAACAGTTGTCTGTCTCCTTATATTATGGTGCTTTGTATCGTGGTTGCAGCCAGTGTATTCCTGTATTTGACCAGAGAGCGGGAGACATATACGATACATTCGTTTCCGATGAAAAGAGTTCATATTTTTACAAGCCACTATTTGGCGGGGATGGTAATGTTGATCGTTCCGGCATTGATCATTCAGGTTTGCCTGATGCTGCTTATTGTGACTAATGGAGTTGGGGTTATCCTTCCATATGCAGGAATTTATCTGCTGGAGTGGATCCTTCAGGTATTCTTTTATTATAATCTGGCATGTGCTGTTGTGATGGTTACAGGCAATGCATTCATGAACTTTGTGATTTATGGTGTGCTCAATTGTCTTGTGGCAGGAGTGGCAATGCTGTATTCTATGCTGGCAGAAATTTTTGTGTATGGCAATCAGGGATTCGCTTTGTACGATATTGTGGAAAATCCTGTGATCAGGGGATTGACTCCGATGGCATTTTTTATGACACATACCTTGCGGGGAGATGCCCGGGGCATATATACGATGGTTGATGGTAACCATGCGATCTTTCATTATGATCAACTGCTGCAGGAAATGGGTAAGACTGCTTTTTATCTGATCCCGGCCGTTCTTATGCTGGCGATTGCCATTGGGCTATATCGGATCCGTCAGTTGGAGTCTGCGGGGGACACCATTGCATTTTCCTGGGGCAGACCGGTATTCCGTATAGTGTTTGTATTTTGTTCCAGTCTTTTGTTTGCGGCAGGAGTTTATGCGATTGGTTTTGGAAATATCATAAATGATAATGCGTATGGCAGAAAATTTAATATTGTCCTGGGGCTTGTTATAGTAGGGACAATCCTGTTCTACTTCATAGCAAATATGATATTGGATAAATCCTTCTTTATCTGGAAAAAAACATCTTACTGGCGGATGGGACTTTTTGTAGTGCTTATGATATTTGGCATGATCGGTGTCCGGAATGGTCAGTTTGGTTCTGGACTTCCTGCTTTTGATAAAGTACAGAAGGTGGGTGTATCGCTGGAATATAACGGGGAAAACAGTTATGAAACGCCGACATTTTATCTGACGGGTTCTCAGGCAATCCGTCAGGCATATGAGTTGAATCAGGATATTTTGAAATATGGAAGAAATATCAAGGAAAGCAGCAATGGAAATCAGAATGCCATCCGGATCAAGTACACTCTGACAGGGGGAAAAGAAAGAACATTATATTATCAGGTGGAAGCTTCCAGTGAGGGCAAAAAGATTATGAATCAAATGAAGCAGTTTATCAGGAAACAGCCGGATATGTGCGAACTGCTTTACGGAAAGGGTTATGCGACAAAGCTCCAAAAGGCTATGTATGTGAGTGGAATGTCTGTTGACTGGGTAAAGGATGGGGACGAGACGGTTTCTAAATGGCTCAGTGAAGAGGAAGGTTATCCGTTAGTCGAGGATAACACCGATGATCAGGAACTTCGAAATGAATTATACCGGGCAGTGATCCGTGATATTCAAGATGGAAACTGTGATCTTTTTTATCAGGAACAGGCAAACAGTTTTATTGTAAGTCTGACAGATGATGGAGGGGAAACGCGGTATCAGGAAGTGCAGATTACAGCAAAATGTACGAATACTCTGAAAGTGATCGAGAAGCTTGGACTGGCAAAGCAGTCCGGAAGAAAATGGGAGACTCCTCACGGTACATTAGGAGAGACTTCTTCCAGCGTTCCATCCGGAAATTAGAGGGAAATAAATTCAAGAGAAAACGTAGTCATGGACAGGGAACTGTGTTACAATAGGACACAGTTCCCTGTCTTTTGTTTGTGACCGGTACAGGATAGAAATGCTTCGGACAGGGGGAAAGGTTAGGTGACAGAATGGCTACATTTCAGGTAGAGTTAAAACGGGTCGTAGATGACAGTTATCCCATTGAGATCGGATTTGATCTGATGGATCATTTGGTAGAGGATATGAAAAACGGACTGCTGGGAGGCAAAAAGAAGCTGGCAGTCATTACAGACAGTGAAGTAGAAAAGCGGTATGCGGAGCCAATCGCACAGAAGCTTGAAGAGGCAGGCTTTACGGTAAATATTTTTACTTTTCCGGCGGGAGAGAAGAGCAAGACACGCCAGACGAAGGAAATGGTTGAGGATGCCATGCTGGCAAAAGAATACCGCAGGGATTGTGGTGTTATCGCTGTGGGAGGCGGTGTGGTGACAGACCTGGCAGGCTTTGTTGCCGGAACCTATGGAAGAGGTGTCCCTTTTGTCAATTATGCCACGACACTTCTGGCAGCAGCAGATGCATCCGTAGGAGGAAAGACAGCAGTAGATACTCCTCTTGCAACAAATCTGATCGGTCTGTTTAATCAGCCGCAGAAGGTTTATTTAGATATTGCAACATGGAAGACACTGCCCGCAAGACAGCTTTCCAGCGGTATGGCAGAGACCATTAAGCATGCATGTCTTGCCACAAAGGGAGAGTTTTTTGATTTCCTGGAGCAGCATATGGAGGAGCTTCTGGCGCTGGATCCGGTGCTTTGTGAGCATATGGCAGAGGAAAACTGCAGCATTAAATATCATGTCGTTATGAAGGATGAGCGGGAGAGCGGCCTGAGAGAAGTCCTGAATCTGGGACACACCGTTGGACGTGCCATAGAAACCGTCAGCGATTACAGACTCCTTCACGGAGAGGCTGTTTCCATTGGACTGGTGGCACAGCTTCATCTGTCCTGCCAGATGGGGTATGTAACAGAGGAGCAGGTGGAACGTGTTGTGAAGCTTTTGAAGCGCGCCGGACTTCCGACAGAGATTCCGGAGTATATCGACAGAGAGGCACTTGTCAAAAAGCTGTATACGGATAAGAAGGTAAAGAACGGACAGCTTCGTTTCGTACTGCAGAAGGGCATTGGAGATATCGTAGAGTTTCCGGATGGCAGCTTTGCGGCTCCGGTGAGTGAAGAAACTGCCAGAGAGATCATTATGAAAATGGACTGATCAATTACAAATAAACAAGAGGCATTGAAAAAGGAATAATTTTCAATGCCTCTTGTTTTGCAAAATATAAGTTTTGCGGATGAAAGAATTTCCTGCTGACGAAATTTTCTTTCTTGTTTCCCCTGTATAAAGCTTATAATAGATTTATTCCTGTGTCTGATTCTGCATGATCTTATGAAATGCAGGAACGATCTGGGCAACTACAACAGCCTTTACCAGATCAAGGACAATAAAGGAGAAAAATCCTGCAACCCATGCAGTTTTCCATGGCATATCGTTCATGAGTTTCAGCCATACCATACCAAATAAATCTACAAATATAACAGATGCCACAGCCACGACTGTGTAACGGATACGATTATATTTTGCTCCGCGAAGCAGTGGTAACAGGAGAGCTACGAGGATAAAAGCAATCGTGTATCCGCCGAGAGGTCCCATGAGGTATCCAATGCCGGCGTTTCCGCCAATGAATACCGGTACTCCTACAGCACCCAGGAGAAGCCATACAACAGAGATCAGCAGAGACTGCTCCAGTGGAAACACGAGAGCGATCAATGTGATAATGAAATTCAGGAATGTTACATGATATCCTGTAAATGGAAGCGGTACGCTGATGTAGGCAGAGACGCAGAGAATTGCTGCAAACATTGCCATCAGAGCCAGCCGCTGTGTGGTAAATCTTTTACCGGTAACAGTTGTTGAGTCGTTCATAAGATACCTCTTTTCTTTCGTTTTCTCAAAATCTGAGTATGAAATAATATATAGATTTGATCAGGAAAATTCCTAACCTTCGCAACAAAGTATAACGGAGAAAAAAAGTTCTGTCAACCATAAAATGAAAATGGTTGACGAAAGTGGAAAACTTGAGTTGTTGATAAAATATGTGAAATTAGGGAATGATTTTGTTGATATATGAGGTTGACAATATACCCTATGGGGGTATATAATCCTTTGCGAAAGGCAGGGATGATATATGGATTCAGAGAAAAAATGCTGTTGCTGTGAGCGCAAAAAGCAGCGTCAGGACAAGGAATATAAGGACATGATCAACCGCCTGAGCCGGATCGAAGGACAGGTACGGGGGATTAAACGGATGGTGGAGGAGGATGCTTATTGTACAGACATTCTGGTTCAGGTATCCGCAGTCAATGCCGCCTTAAACAGTTTTAATAAGGTGCTTTTAGCCAATCATATCAAGACATGCGTGCGTCAGGACATTCTGGACGGTAAGGAGGAAACCGTGGATGATCTTGTGGTGACGCTGCAAAAATTGATGAAGTAATACAGGGGTCGCAGTTCGCCCCGCCAAATATCATGAGATAAAAGAAAGGAGCTGAAAATGCAATGGAACAATATATTGTAACCGGTATGAGCTGTGCGGCCTGCAGTGCCAGGGTGGAAAAGGCAGTTTCCGGCGTGGAGGGGGTTACCTCCTGCTCGGTGAGTCTGTTGACCAATTCTATGGGTGTCGAGGGAACCGCATCCCAGGCTGCCATCATTCAGGCTGTGGAGGAAGCCGGCTATGGAGCAAGTCCCAAGGGAGGACAGGAACAGGCAAAGGAGGGAGGTTTTGATTCCCTGCAGGATTCTCTGAAGGACAGGGAGACACCGGTTCTTCGCAGGAGACTTCTCTCGTCGATCGTTTTCCTGCTGCTTCTGATGTATCTGTCCATGGGACATATGATGTGGGGATGGCCGCTGCCATCGTTTTTTGAAGGAAATCATGTGGCGATGGGACTGGCACAGCTTCTGCTGACCGTGATCATTATGGTACTGAATCAGAAGTTTTTTATCAGCGGCTTTAAGAGCCTATGGCACCGCGCTCCCAATATGGACACGCTGGTTGCGTTAGGTTCTTCTGCGGCATTTGTGTACAGCACATACGCACTTTTTGCCATGACGGATGCCCAGGTAAAGGGCAATGCCGATGCGGTAATGGGGTATATGCATGAGTTCTATTTTGAGTCTGCCGCAATGATCCTGACGCTGATCACCGTGGGAAAGATGCTGGAAGCATATTCCAAGGGCAAGACGACAGACGCCCTCAAGGGTCTGATGAATCTGGCACCCAAAACAGCTGTGCTGGTGCGTGACGGTGCAGAGGTTGAGGTACCGGTGGAGCAGGTAAAGAAAGGGGATATCTATGTGGTGCGCCCCGGCGGAAATATTCCGGTGGATGGTATCGTGCTGGAAGGAAACAGTGCTGTTGATGAGTCGGCGCTGACCGGCGAGAGCATTCCTGTAGATAAGGAACAGGGAGACAGTGTATCGGCGGCTACCATCAACCAGTCCGGTGTGCTTCGCTGTGAGGCAACCAGAGTGGGAGAAGATACCACTTTGTCAAAGATCATCCAGATGGTCAGTGATGCGGCGGCAACAAAGGCGCCGATCGCCAAGATTGCCGATCAGGTTTCCGGTGTTTTTGTTCCGGCGGTTGTTACGATCGCTGTGATCACGATCCTTGTCTGGCTTCTGCTTGGAAAAGATATTGGATTTGCTCTGGCAAGGGGCATCTCTGTTCTGGTGATCAGCTGTCCTTGTGCACTGGGCCTTGCGACACCGGTAGCGATCATGGTAGCAAATGGTGTGGGAGCCAGAAACGGTATTTTGTTTAAAACCGCAGTTTCTATGGAAGAAACAGGAAAGACAGCAATCGTGGCACTGGACAAGACAGGAACGATCACCCAGGGTGAGCCGAAGGTTACGGATCTTCTGCCGGCAGAGGGCGTAACGGAAGAGCAGCTTTTGGAGGATGCCTTCCATCTGGAGCAGATGAGTGAGCATCCTTTGGCGAGGGCCGTTCTTGACTATGGTACCCAAAAAGGTGTAAGCTCTAAGGAAGTCAGTGAATTTCAGGCACTTCCGGGCAATGGTCTGTCGGCTGTCTGCGAGGGAGCACATCTTATCGGTGGAAGCGTTGCTTATATCAGCAGCCGTACCGGACTTTCCGAGCAGGTAAGACAGCAGGCGCAGGAGCTTGCCGGACAGGGAAAGACGCCTCTCTGCTTCCTGCGGGATGACAGGTATATCGGTATGATCGCAGTGGCAGATGTCATCAAGGAGGACAGTCCGCAGGCGGTTCGTGAGCTTCAGAATATGGGCATCCATGTGGTAATGCTTACGGGAGACAACCGTAGAACGGCAGAAGCCATTGGGGCACAGGCAGGTGTGGATGAGGTAGTAGCGGATGTGCTGCCGGATGGTAAGGAAAATGTGATCCGCGAGCTGCAGAAGTTTGGCAAGGTAGCGATGGTGGGCGACGGTATCAATGATGCACCGGCACTTACCAGAGCGGATATGGGTATTGCCATTGGCGCAGGTACAGATGTTGCCATTGATGCGGCAGATGTGGTCCTGATGAAGAGCCGTCTCAGTGATGTGCCGGCGGCGATCCGGTTAAGCCGGGCGGCGCTGCGAAATATTCATGAAAATCTTTTCTGGGCATTTATTTATAATGTCATTGGCATTCCGCTGGCAGCAGGAGTTTGGATCCCACTGTTTGGCTGGAAGTTAAATCCGATGTTTGGAGCGGCAGCCATGAGTCTGTCAAGCTTTTGCGTTGTAACCAATGCCCTGCGGCTGAATCTTTTTAAGCTTCACAATGCCGGCAGGGATCATAAAAGAAAAGATGCGATCGCAGTTAATATTATTTCAGATAGTTCTAATAATAAGAAAGAGGAGGACGATAAAATGACAAAAACAATTCATATTGAAGGAATGATGTGTGGACATTGTGAGGCACATGTAAAGAAGGCTCTGGAGGCCATTGACGGCGTGGCAGAGGCTCAGGCAAGCCATGAGAAAGGAACGGCAGTTGTAACTCTTACAGCGGATGTGGCAGATGATGTGCTGACAAAGGCAGTAGAGGATCAGGACTACAAGGTAGTTTCTGTAGAGTAAGTGGGTAAGCTTTGAGAAAGGATCAAAAGCAGTAAGAAATGAACCACCGGAGGCTGTCGCAGGTATCTTCTGACAGAAGAGAACCGGTGGATCAGAAAGGATGGCAGGTATGCCGGCAGTATTATTTGAGGGTGGAACATTCCGCCCGGTGTTTAGTTGTGGTGTGATGGATGCTTTGCTGGATGAGGATATTATGTTTCCTTATTGTATCGGGGTGTCCGCAGGAAGTGCCGATGCGGCATCGTATATTTCCAGACAGAGAGGACGCAATATCGAGGTGCTGGAAAAGTACCGCAATGACAAGAGGTATATGGGCAAGAGAAATCTTCTGAAGGAAAGAAGCATGTTTGGCGTACAGTTTGCGTTTCGTGACATTCCCAATATCCATGTTCCCTTTGATATGGAAACTTTCCGGAAGTATGACGGTCAGTTTATTGCCGTGACTACGGACGCGCAGACGGGGCATGTACAGTATTTTACCCAGAAGGATATTGACAGGGATTTCGAAGTGTTTCATGGCACCTGTGCATTGCCGGGGATCATTCCGCCCGCGGTGATCCGGGGCAGGGAATATTTTGACGGCGGACTTGCCAATCCGATCCCGATCGATAAGGTGTTGTCTGATGGCAATGAAAAGGTACTGGTGGTGCTCACCAGGCCGAAGGGATATATCAAAGCATGCCGTCGCTCGGATATTCTGATCGCCCGCAGCATTGAAAAGAAATATCCTGCCATTGCTCGTGCGCTTGTCAACCGTTACAAAAAGTACAACCGCTCCGTAAAGCTCTGTGAGGAGCTGGAAAAACAGGGGCGTGCCGTGCTGCTGCGTCCGGAGACTCCGCTGAAAAGTCTGGAAAAGGATGTGAAGGTTCTGCGGCAGTCCTGGCAGGCGGGATATGATCAGGCAATGGAGCATATGGATGAGATTAAAGCTTTATTTCATTAATATTTTATAGAATTGCTATTTTCTTTTTGCAAAAAATGGTATATAATAGCAACGAATTGAGGTTTTTGTAGTGAATTATACAAATGGAGGATTAGGATTATGTTAGTATCAGCAAAAGAAATGCTTACAAAAGCAAAAGCAGGTCATTATGCAGTAGGTCAGTTTAATATCAACAATCTGGAGTGGACAAAGTCTATTCTTCAGACAGCACAGGAGCTTGAGTCACCGGTTATCCTTGGTGTATCTGAGGGCGCTGGAAAGTATATGTGCGGTTACAAGACCATCGTTGGTATGGTAAAGGGAATGATCGAGGAGCTCAACATCACAGTTCCTGTAGCACTTCATCTGGATCACGGTTCATTCGAGGGTGCAAAGGCTTGTATCAATGCAGGTTTCTCTTCTATCATGTTTGATGGTTCCAGCCTTCCGATCGAGGAGAACGTACAGAAGACTACAGAGCTTGTAAATGCATGTAACATCCTTGGCCTTTCTCTTGAGGCAGAGGTTGGTTCTATCGGTGGCGAGGAAGATGGTGTCATCGGTGCCGGTGAGTGTGCAGATCCTGAGGAGTGTAAGAAAGTTGCAGATCTTGGTGTAACAATGCTTGCAGCAGGTATCGGTAACATCCATGGTAAATACCCTGAGAACTGGGCTGGTCTGAGCTTTGAGACTCTCGATGCAATCCAGGCTAAGACAGGTGATATGCCTCTCGTACTTCATGGTGGTACAGGTATCCCTGCAGATATGATCAAGAAAGCAATCTCTCTCGGTGTTGCAAAGATCAATGTAAATACAGAGTGCCAGCTTGCATTCCAGGAAGCTACACGTAAGTACATTGAGGAAGGCAAGGATCTTGAGGGTAAGGGATTTGATCCTCGTAAGCTTCTTGCTCCGGGTGCAGAGGCTATTAAGGCTACTGTTAAGGAGAAGATGGAGCTTTTCGGATCTGTTGGAAAGGCTTTCAACTAGGATTTACAAAGGAATATATGGAGACGGCAGGGTGCATATGGTAATGGCAGCTGCCGTATACGGATATAGCAGCTTTGCAGCCTGTATTTATGCAGGCTGCAAAGTTGTTTCTATAATGGAGGACAGAGCATGACGAGACGAGAGTTTCTATCAGAGCTGCGCATGGCATTAGAGGGCAATATTCCGGTACAGGATATCGAGGATAATATCCGCTATTATGATAATTATTTTGCGGAGAGCAGTAAGTCTGAGAGAGAGGTATGTGAGGAGCTTGGGGATCCCAGACTGATCGCAAGAACACTGATCGATTCCTTTACGGCTTCAAAGGGACCTATGGCGGACTTTTACAGGGAACAGGCGCGAAATGATTACAGCAGGGAAACACGGACAGATGGCACCTTTCAGGAAGGGAATCTTAATGGTACCGGAGAAAAGTGGTATGATAAAGTATTTCGTTATGCCATGATGATCTCTATTGCGGTCATTGTGATCGCTGTATTGATCTTCGTGCTTAAACTTACGGTAACTGTTGTCATTCCTGTGGTAGTGATCGTTCTAATTATTAAATTCTTATTAGATTTATTCCGCAGATATTGACATAAAGGGCATTCCGGTGCTATTATCGCGGATAGACATATTGGAGGAAATAAAAAGAATGTATAAGGTATTATGTAAGGATGGAATGGCGAAACGTGCCAGACTGGAGACAGTTCACGGGACAGTGGAGACTCCGGTGTTTATGAATGTCGGCACGATCGGTGCTATCAAGGGAGCCGTTTCTACCAGAGATCTGGAGGAGATAGAGACACAGATCATGCTGTGCAATACCTATCATCTTCATGTGAGACCCGGGGATGATGTGGTTTATGATATGGGAGGCATCCGTAAGTTTGCTGTCTGGGATCGTCCGGTGCTGACGGATTCCGGTGGATTTCAGGTGTTCTCTCTGGCGGGACTCCGTAAGATCAAGGAGGAAGGCGTATATTTTAACTCCCACATTGACGGTCACCGTATTTTTATGGGACCGGAGGAGAGTATGCAGATACAGTCGCATCTTGCCTCTACCATAGCGATGGCATTTGATGAGTGTCCACCGCATCCTGCTACCAGAAAGTATATGCAGGACTCTGTAGACCGTACCACCAGATGGCTGGAGAGGTGTCAGAAGGAGATGAAGCGTCTGAATGGTCTGGAGGAGACGTTAAATCCTCATCAGTTATTATTTGGCATCAATCAGGGAGGCACATTTCAGGATATCCGGATCGAGCATGCCAAGAGGATCTCAGAGATGGATCTGGACGGATATGCTCTGGGTGGTCTGGCAGTGGGAGAGACCCATGCAGAGATGTATGATGTGATAGAGAAGACCATGGACTATCTGCCGCAGGATAAGCCGACCTATCTTATGGGAGTTGGAACACCGCAGAATATTCTGGAGTCTGTGGAGCGTGGTGTGGATTTCTTTGATTGTGTATATCCCGCCCGCAATGGCCGGCATGGTCATGCATATACCAACCATGGAAAGATGAATCTCTTTAATGCAAAATATGAGAGAGATGACCGGCCGCTGGATGAGGATTGTGGCTGTCCGGTATGCCGCAGATACAGCCGTGCCTATATCCGTCATTTGTTAAAAGCAAAGGAAATGCTGGGACTTCGCTGTATGGTGACACATAATCTGTGGTTCTATAACCATTTAATGGAAGAAATTCGGGAGGCGATTGAACAGGGACGTTTCCAGGAATATAAAAAGAAAAAATTAGAAAGTATGGAGGAACTAAAATGAATGCAATAAGTGTATTGGCATCAGCAAACGGACAGGCGTCTACAACACAGGGGATTCTCAGTATGGTAGTGATCTATGCAGCTATCATTGGTATTTTCTGGTTCTTTGCAATCCGTCCACAGAAGAAGCAGCAGAAGGAGCATGATACTCTGCTCACTACATTGGAGGTGGGCGACAGCGTTCTGACTACCAGCGGATTTTTTGGTGTTGTGATTGATATCATGGATGAGGTTGTTATCGTCGAGTTTGGTAATAATAAAAACTGCCGTATCCCTATGAAAAAAGAAAACATCGTAGAGATTGACAAGCAGGGCAATGAAAACAAATAATAAGATTTATTTTGCTGATATGATCATAAAAACGTCTGAAGAGGTTTTCTTCAGGCGTTTTTATTTTTCGGAAAATATATTTACAGTTGTTTTAGTACATTATTTAAGAAAACATGTGCGTGACTGTCATGATAAAGGGTAGCCCACGGCCGCTGCAAGCTTTTCAAGATATTCATATGGCACAGCGAGATTTCCACGCCCGGTACCGATATCAATGGCCGGTTTGTTGGCTCCGTGGAAATCAGAACCGCCGCTTGCCAGCAGGTGGAAACGGGAAGCAAGCTGACCGGCATAATATTCATCCTGCAGGGTATGGTTGGAATATTTTACCTCGATTCCCATAAGACCGGCATCCTTGAGACGGGCGATCAATGCCTCCAGCTCCTTCTGGGGCAGCTTGTAGTGGAGTGGATGTGCCAGGATCGGGACACCGCCGGCTTTTCGGATGATCTCAATCCCGTCCTCCGGCTGGATATATTCCCGTGGGATAAAGTAGGGACAACCGGGATCAAGATATTTTTTGAAGGCTTCATTTGGTATCTTGACGATCTGATGTTCCACAAGATATCTGGCAAAATGTGCTCTGGTGATCACGGCATTGGGATTCCCCTGTGTAAGCTCCTCGTAGGTGACAGGGATGCCGTTGGCGTTGAAACGGCGTATCATTTCCTCGTTACGTTCCAGACGACGCCGGATCAGAAGCTGTGTCATATCCTGAAATGCCTTGTTGCGGTGATCCACAAAAAGGCCAACGATATGGATATCCTGTTTTTTGTATGCCACGGAAAGCTCTGTGCCGGGAATCACCTGGATCGGCAGAGAAAGTGCAGTGGCGGCGTTCATGGCTTCCTCCACGCCGGATACGGTGTCGTGGTCGGTTAATGCCATAGCACGAAGTCCCTTCTGTGCGGCACGCTGTACTACTTCCGTGGGGGTGCAGGTGCCGTCAGAAGCATTTGAATGTGTATGAAGATCAATGTGATCTGTCATGAGAATCCCTCCTAGCGTTTGTTCTGCTGAATAGTTTAACACAAATTGGCATACAATTGATAATAAAACGTGATTTCGTAGCTGATATAAGGAATACTGCTTACGGAATGGGAGATTTTTGTAATGAAAAGTAAAAATGTAATAGGATTTCTTCTGATACTGATGGGAATGCTTGTGGTCTCTGCGGCGATCTTGGCATTTATTTCTGCGGTCATGCTGAAGGGACATATGAACACAAGCTTTGTCAGTGGAGGTGTGATCGCAGCTTATGTGCTGTCATCCCTTATGGGGGGATTTTGTATCGGACAGATGAAGGGAAAACAGAAATTTCTCTGGGGAGCATTCATGGGCTTTGGCTATTTTCTGCTCCTTTTACTGGTGGGAAATATCATTTATCATCAGGGGATAACGATGAATTTCCAGACAGTCAGCAGCGGTATGATCTGTGTTGTTGCAGGCATGATCGGTGGAATGCTCGCACCGGCAGATCATAAAAACACATGAAATTTATCAGAGAGTTAATAGTTATTTAATATAAAAGTAATCATTGTGTGATGATAAAAAAAACAGTTATGTTATGATAATCGGTGTGCGAAAAAAAGAGGGGAAATGCTCGTGGAATGCACAAGTGAATAAGGAAGAAAAGGTGAGTGGAAGATGAGCAGAGAGAAAAAGGGAAAAGACAGAAGAGAACAGGGGGATTCCCGTTCCTTGTGGATCATGATGAGTGCAGCCGTGGTCCTCGGTATTGTGATCATTGCAATGGCAGTACAGCTTGTGCGGTTGAACCGTCAGGGGGAGCAGGGGAAAAATCAGATCAAGACAGAGGCGTCGGTGGATAAAGGAAAAAAGACTGATTCAAAGCCGGAAAAGGAAGAAACAAAGACAGAGGAATCAGGGGCGAAAGAGGAAAAAGCAGAGGTGGAGCATATCCGCAAGGATCTGGATCCGGATAAACCAATGGTTGCGCTGACTTTTGATGACGGTCCCTATGATCGTGTGACAAACCGTATTGTAAAGGCATTGGCAAAGCATGATTCCAGAGCCACCTTTTTTGTTGTGGGCAATCGTGTCGAACGGTATGCGGAAACCATGAAAAATGCTTATAAAAAGGGTAATCAGATTGCAACCCATACTTTTGATCACGGAGATCTCAGTAAAATGAAAAAGAAACAGATACGCAGTGAGCTGAAAAGAGCATTTCGTGCCATGAAAAAGATTGATGGTGAGAATCCAACCATGCTGCGTCCGCCATATGGCAATGTCAATGACAAGATGCGCGAGACCATTCAGATCCCTATGATCTACTGGAGTGTGGATACAGAGGACTGGGCAAGCAGAAATAAAGACAAGATCTTAAAACGCTGTAAGGTGATCAAGGACGGTGATATCGTACTGATGCATGATCTGTATCCAAGCACAGCGGCGGCGGTGGA
>CADAKW010000026.1 GCA_902788645.1 uncultured Lachnospiraceae bacterium | reverse complement strand
GCTACAGGCTGTATAAAGCTGAACATTGACAATCGAATAACTGCCAGATATTGAATTTTCAAGGCGCATAGCTAAAATTTATGTGCGAAGTTTGAGTAAGTAATCTTACCGTCCCTTTTCATCCGGTACAGAGCAAGTAGGTAATATCCGCAAAGCCTATGATATCACCTGCTCTGCAAAGTACCGGATGTTCTTTTATCAGCCTTTTTCTATTTAAAAATACGCCATGGGCAGATCCTGTATCTGTCACAAAAACCTGATCCTCTTCAACCTCTATTCTGGCATGATGCCAGCTGACCTGACCTCCCACCAGGACCATATCACAGCCCGGGGCACGCCCCACTGACAATGTCCCCTCTGACAGAAGAAACTGTGATAATGCCTCCGGATACTTTGAAACATTTTTCAGATAATAGGTTCTTTCCCCTGCCCCTTGAAAACAACTCTTTCTACTTTCCTCGCTTCGTTCCCTTCTATCATACACCTCCTTCACTTCTGATACCCTTCTCTTAGTTTTTTCGTCAACAGGCTCCTTTTTTCTCTTGATCACCTCTCTGTCTGCCTCTTTACAAAAGTCCTTTTTCAAGCTATATTCTATAGGATCTTTCTCACTTCTCTTCTCTGTCCTGCTTTCCCTGCAGCCACAACCTTCGCTGTCCCTGTAGCTCTTTAAATACTGCTCCAGCTCTGACAAATAAAAGCCTCTCCCCATCAACCGGTCATACCAGTCATATATAAACTTTCTCCCCAGCCTGTCCTGATGATCCGTCACCGTCAAAAGGAACTCACAAAGCCTTTTGATCTGAACCTCCAATTTCTCTTCCCGGCCGGGAAAATAACAAATTGAAAAGCTTTTGGTTTGGGAGCTCCAGTAAATGTATTCCGGATATAGCAGCAGATGCTCCGGCTGCAGCAGATATTCACCACATATACTACAGCTGTGGAATATATCCTTCCATAACTGATACGCTTCCTTAAATTGCAGTTTCCGGTGTGACAACAATCCGGCCAGCGAAATCTTTTCTCCCGTCATATAGCGGTAAATACATTGGTTATCAATATATTGGATCTGCAACGGAAGAAGACCGGAAATCTGATTATTTAAAAGCATTTTAACATCAAAAGTATCACTGCTGTCTAACGCCCCATCCACTACCAGGAACCCCTTTTCCTCGTGAAAGCTCCCGGAATGACTGTCAATCTCCTCCACTTTGTTTCTCCTCCCTTCCCTTTATCCGTAATGCTGTTTCCGGCTGTACAGAAGAAATCGTCTCTGCCGCACTGCTTCGAAACCAGCTTCCTAAAAAGGGCGGCATCACCGGTATTTTCCATACTGCCGATGCAGATATCTTCCCTTTGGTACATAAGGAATCCTTTTGCAGCTGAAAGCCGTCTACCCGTGCGATCCAAAGTGCTTCCTGAAGCCTCTCTCTCCACTCATCCATCTCCTGCTGCCCACAGTCCTTTTTCTCCTGCCGCAGCACCACGATTTCCTGCAGCATTCCATCCATCACTACCTGATCATGAAGATAAAACAGCTGAAACATCCAGCCATAAAATATCCCCAAAACCACCGGCACGATAAAAGCTGCCTCCACCGTATAACTTCCATCCCACATATACCGGTTCATGCTATCCCTCCATTCCTTCGTTTTTCTCTTTTCCCTACAAACTTCAACTACTTTCATTTGCCTGAAACGGCCTGTATATACCCATTTCACTACTTGTAAATTTCTTTTCATTTACAGGCATAGTACAGTAAGGTAACCAATCCACATAAACGGAACCATCGGCATACTTGCATTCCTCCCTTTCCGCCACAATACCACCATAACAACCGCTGCAATAAAGGAGTACAAAAAGCTGTACATCACAAACAATATGCCCTTCCACGGTGTCCATGCCATCACCAATATTCCCAGCAAAACTCCATCGGCCCTGCCAATCTGCCCTCTGGTTATTACTGCCGAGAGATAAAAAAATACTCCTACAGTAATCCCCAGGATCATTCCCTGCCAATGTATGCTCTCTGTCAGCAGATTTCCTGCCACAACATAGCACAGCATAATGCCTGCCAGAGGCATCCAAACCTTTCGATATACGCAGTCCATAATTGCACAAATCCCCAGCATAGCCATGAGTCCCACATGAAACACCATATTCATTTTTGCACTCCACCTCCACACTTACTACACGGCGGCAGATTTCCTGCTTTTGACCGCCTTACCGCTTTCACATTTCTCTTTAACTTGGAACATTCCTTCCGGATATGATATCTGTCTCCATACGACGTAAAATATACCGTTTCCCCAGATGACGTCATCTCCCCACGGCAACAGCCCTCGCAAGGATAGTAAATCCCCCCTGATTGATTACGTTTACTCTTTACCAGATACAAGGTGCTTTCCTGAATCCGGGTACGAAGATAACTGCATTCCCGATCTCTGTGAAATACTCTTCCGTTTTCTGCAATATATACAAAATAATCGTCTGTCTCATCCGAGATCATACTGCACCCGGAATAATCTGCGACAACCATCTGCTGATAGCGATGCAGACGAAATATCCGGGATCCCAGAAACGGAACTCCCTTTGAATAACCGGCATAGCAGATTTTCATCCCATCCTGTTCCTTCCAACTCACCGGAACACCTTGCGCAAGTATTCCGGATACGGAAGACATTTTGCTTCCGGTCACTGCATAAGTTTGTGTTGTACGTAAAAGACACATTTGCACACCATTACCTTTTATCAATAATGTAAACAAAATGCTTAGTGAAAAAAGCACCAGAAACCCAAAAGGCACCACAAATGCCGCCTCTACTGTATAAGATGCCTGACTCCATTTTTTCCAAAAATATCTCATGCGTTTTATCCTTACCTTGATCGCCGGAGACTGTACAGAGCACTTTCTCAATTGGTATATACTGATTTTCAACTGACAAGTTTTTTACGAAAAATGTTTTACACTTATTGTGTGAATGGGGGAAGCATCTTCTGCCAAAACATTATAAATTATTGGTGGGTTTGTTCTTAAAAGAGGTTTTGAGAAAGTGCCCTGTACAGCCCCCGGCGTATTTCATTTATGAATACCCATATACCACCGTGATCTGTCGGCGAAGCATACCCGGCGTATATTTTGTATGATCTATATTACTTTTGCTGCCTGTCTGATCTGTAAGCCACCGAAACAAAGCCGGCAACTCATATGTAACCACCACTTTTGTTCTGCAAATACACTGATCGATCGAAAAAGTCTGATTAAATCTGTCCCGCAGATCAAACTGTATTACATCTAAAGTCCGCTGATACAAATCGTCCCATGATTGCATCATAAGCATCAACCACAGGTATTGTGCATATCCCAGTCCTTTTCCTGTATCTGCCGCAAATAGTCCACCTCCTTCCCTTGAAAACCCCTTTGCTTTTTGCTGAAACATTTTCCTGTTTGCAAGACATATCTGTGCATAATCCATTTGAAAGCTCTCTCTGCTTTTAAACACCGGAACCTGACGTCCCTGAAGAAGTGCTGTAATATCCACACATGCCTCCTCCATGGAAAGTACCAGCAGAATCCCTTTTTGTATCACGGGAATAAATGCCTCTGCCATCAACGGTGCCGCCAGAGCTGTTGCTGTTTCCAGACTTTGCGCCCGAAGCACCGGATCCTTTTCCACATAGAGAAAATTAATCATAGTCCGGATCAAAAACAGGTGATCGATCACTGTGCCAAACGCCTCCTTCTGGCTTTTCTTTCCACTGATCAAATACTCCAGTCCATAGGGTACACTCCCCCTGTGCTCTGAAACATAGGATTCCAGTTTATCGGACACATACATAATCAGCTCCCCCTTTTTTCCGGAGTCCTCTGTCATTTCGTCATTCCACATGGAATCCTCCTGTTTAAGAAACTTTTTCATGATCTTGAGACCACTTTTCCCTTTACTCCAATTTCCCTTGTCTTTTTGCGGCAACATCTCCTGCGTACTCTGTGTTTCCTCCGCAATCTCTCTTGCATCAAGCTCCCTTTCGCATAAAGTGTCGCTATTGCAAACCAAAGACAACACGCCATCCTGCAGCAGCTCTTTAAGAAATTCCAGCGGATCTTCAACCTTCGTCCCCTGTTTCTCTGAGGGGCCATTTTGCACAGCATCTTTAGCCACAGCGGATTTATTTGTCTCCCCCGCCTCCTTATCCTCAAGAGAATCCACCTCTTCCATGTCCCGAAGCAGTTCCTCTTTTTTCCCCTGATCTGTCCCCAGGACCTGTTGAACCAAGTCTCCTCCAATATCCTTCAGCCCCTGTGTTGTGCTCCATTTCCGCAGCTGCCGTCGAAAGTATTTTTCTTCTGTCAGAAAATGAACCTCCTCCAGATCCGCCCATACTCCACTGATCTGATAAATTGATGCATATCTTTTTTGGAAAAATCCCGGCTTTTGTGCAGCCGGTCTTTCCCTCAGATTCTCCCGCAAAATTTCCTCATAACGATCCAGCCAGTCCTCTTCCCCTTTCCCGTTAAAGCCGCCGCATCCAAAAAAGCCGTACTCCGTAAACAATTCTCTGTTATACTCTCCATATGCGGTAATCTCCGCACCATAGGCAGACGTTTTCACATAACCGGCTGATCCAAAATAACGCGCGCTGTCAAGGGTTGCTCCGGTCAAGGCAAATAAAAGCAGAAAAATAAATGTCATAAAAACTGTGATGCTGCCCTCTTCTTTATATACTAATCCCATCATTTATCGTCCCTGCTCCATCATCGATCTGTGAAAATGCACTGCTGATTATAGAGGTGATCTTATCTTTGAAAATTACAACCAACGCCACCAAAATCACTAAAATAAGTACAATCTCCACTACACCAATACCTTCTTCATCCTTCCAAAAGTTATTAAATAATTTCATAAAAATCCTTCCTTTCTACTATATATTCCTACTTTCTACTATATATTCCTATAACATCTACATGGACCGGAATGCCGCCGCCAGGATCAACGCAAATACTACTGCCAGCATAAGCATCATGGGAAGCAACAGTTTCGTGCCCGCTTCCTCCCCCAGCTGTTTTGCCAATTCTCTTCGGGTCCGGACAGCATCCTCTGCTTCTAATTCCATACGCCGCAGCAGATCATCAGAGCCCTTCCTGAGATTTTGTACTAAAAGCGTACTGAACTTCATATACTGCAACATAGAAATCCTTCTTCCAAATGCGGTATATGCCGCGGCTTCACTTATTCCATTTTCCATATCATTTCTGGTCAGAAGCATCTCCTCGTACAGATAATGATATGGCACCTCACCCCTGTCTCGCCTCCTCTCATATTCCTCCGCAAGCCTAAGCCATGTTCCACGTATGGTCAGCCCTGCACCCAGCAGCAAAATAAATCGTTCCACCATCTCCGGATACTCCCGCTGCAGCTGTATATCCCGCTTCCTTATCCCCTGCTCCGTCTGATAATCCAAAAGAAACGGGGTACAGACACATAACAGTAATCCCATCATAAGGACACGACACCATGATCTCCTGTGGATTTCCCGGTAAAACACATTATCTCCCGCCACCTTCCGTGGCAGCGTCAACACCTTCTGCCCGGCTGATCTTTTCTTTTCCCGGTCAAGCAGGCTTTCCCATTCCTCCCAAAACTTTTGTTCATAGCTCTTCTTTGCCGGATACAGGATCAGCTCCAGCTCTACCGGCTCTCTGGTCTCTTTGTAAACCATATACGCCGTGACGGATACCTCTGTTTTCTGATGTAAGCTTCCATTGTTTAATGTTCCATCCCGGTTGATATAGCCGGTAGAATCCAGTTTCCACTTTACCTTTATCGCACTGTCCTCTATATGCGACACAAGCTGCAGCGGCTTTGTCACTTTTTCTGCCGATTTATTGTCTCCCAGATATTTTTCAATAATATACCTCCTGCCCTGTTCCATTTTGGCCTGCAGCTCCTCCGGAAGATACTCTCTTTCCGGTATAACGATCTGTACCTCTTTTTGCCCTCCGGCCCCTTTTACCTTGAGCTCTGCTTTTCTTTCTCCCTTTCCCGGCTCCGGCCGTTCCAGGTAACCGGATCCCTTCAAAAGTCCTGTTCCCAACTCTCCTGCCCATGCAAGAAAAGATAACGCTATGGTAAGCAAAACAATACGGATCCATAAAATGAACCTACGGCAATCCTCCCTTTTCTCAAGCTCTCTCGGCAGGCTGCCCGGCGAAATCATCTGCAGGCGTTTCATCCGGTCCTCGGAAAACGGAACACAAAGACGCTTTCTCCACCAGATATGCATCCGGAATGCCAAAATCCCCAGTCTGTGTTCCAGCCTCTTATATAATCTCCTCTGTCTTTTCATACTCACATTCCATCCCTCTCTGCCATACATCTCTCCGCCCGGTCGCTATATCCGGATCCGGCATATTTTTTCACTAAGCAGATATGCCGCAATATATACAGCCAGAAAAAAACTCATAGTGATCCTTCCCCGGATGCCGGTATATAAACAATCCAGAAATCCCGGAGAACATATCCAAAAATAGAGGATCATCCCTAAAGGAACAACTGTCATAATCCTCCCCTCCATCCGCTTTCCTGCAATCAATGTATGTATCTCTCTGCTTACCTCTATCTTTTCTGCAATCCTCTCTGCACAATTTCTGGTGATCGCCACAAGATTGCCTCCGGACCTTCTGGCCGTCCGAAACACCTCCGCAAAACTCTTAATATCTTCCACGCCGTTTCGGGAAGCAAATTCATCCATCACCTGTTCTACCGGTCTGTTCAGCCGCAGCTGTTCCAGCATGATCTGAAACTCCCGGCAAAGAGGCGAATCCTTTCCATACAGAACCTGCAGATCCTTTTTGCTCTCTTCAATTGCGTTTTCTATAGAATATCCGGCATTCAAAGCTGCTGAAATCCCCTGAAGACCTTCCTTAAATTCAAGATTGATCCGCCAGCGCCGTGCCTCCTCCCATTCCAGACACAGACGACGGTATTGTAAATAAAACAATGGTCCCCACAAAAGGATGAGCCACAAAACACTCCGGTAAAACAGAATCAATACCCCGGCAATGACAATACCGGACCGCAGCAGGTCAAGCTGCTCTCTACGGTTACTCAATCGTTGTCTCCTCCCCTGCCATGACAAGCTTTTTGCGATTTAACATTTTCTTGCCTGTGGCCATTAATTTTCCTTCTACATGCTCTCTGGTGCTCCCATCTGTTTCCCTGAATTCATAGAGCGGTCTTAACATAATCTCTCCATCCACAACACCGCATACCTCGTCAATTTCCAGCACTTTTCTGGTTTTATCCCGGAGTCTCCCCAGCTGCACAATGATCTCAATAGCAGAAGCAATCTGACTGCGAACTGCTGCCAGCGGAATATCCATACCTGTCAGCACCAGTGTTTCCATTCTTCGCAGCATATCTGCTGGACTGTTGGCATGCCCGGTAGATATACTCCCATCATGCCCCGTATTCATTGCACTTAACAGCTCGATCACGGCAGCATCACGGATTTCACCAATAATAATCCTGTCCGGTCGCTGCCGAAGAGCGGAACGGACCAGATCGCGGATCGTCACTGCATTTCTTCCCTCCAGATTGGCATTTCTCGTCTCCAGCCTCACCAGATTAGCAATATTGCGTATCTGCAGCTCTGCGGAATCTTCAATTGTTATAATACGTTCCGTCGGTGGAATATAATTGGAAAGAACATTCAAAAATGTCGTCTTACCGGAGCCTGTGCCTCCGCTGATAAATATGTTGTATCTCGCCTCTACCAACAGTCTCAGAAAATCTGCGGCTTCCCGGGTAATACTCCCCAGCTCCAGAAGCTTGTCCATATGAAACGGCGTCTCAGGAAACCTCCGTATGGTCATAACGGGTCCATCCAATGCAACCGGCGGAAGCACCACATTGACCCGGGAACCGTCCAGCAATCTCACATCTACAATCGGTGATGCTTCATTCACTACCCGGTTCACTTTGGACACAATCTGCTGTATCACATCCTCCAGCTTACTGCGGCTGGGAAATCTTTTGCCGGAGTCCATCAGCCGCCCATCTTTTTCAATAAAAATGTGCTCCGGGCCATTGATCATAATTTCCGTAATTTCCGGATCCTCCAAAAGCTCCTGCAGGACATCCAGTCTTCGGATCGAATTAAATATCTTCTTGACCAGCTCCATCTTCTCCCCTATGGTCAGATATTCTATCTGTCCATGTTTTAGGACTCTCATTTCTATCTCATCACGCATTTCCTCATCGGAAAAGCTTATTCCCTGCTCCAGCTCTGTCAAAAGCTCCTCCTGAATCTTTTGCCGGATCTGCTCCAAATGTTTTTCTCCCATAGCCATATTTCCTACCCCGTCACATAATGTATACTTTCTATCACTTCCTCCAGGCCTTCCCTGATAAGGAGCTTCTCCAGGCCATCTGCCTGACTTTCCTCCCAGCTGTTTCTTGCCTTTGGTATATAAATGCGGTCACAGCAATATAACAGATATAACGCCGTATCCGTCAGGAAACCAATGTCAAAGATCACTCTTTCATATCCTGTCTCATTGGCAAGTACCGTCAACAGTCTGTCCACATCCTCCCGGCTCAGGCTGTAAAGATCACGAAAATCTGCTGCCGGATCAAGATGGTCAATCCCGTCCCTCTGCTGTACCAGCTGACGCAGTTTCAATGCCAGCTTTTCATTTTTCTGTTTCAGATAAAAAATCATCTCCGACAAGCCTCTGGAATCCTCTCCGGCCGCTCTGCTCCCATTCCGGCCTCCGTCAAAAAGCTCCATATTTACAAACAGACACTTCTCCGGAATCTCCTCCCGGTCCTGACATATCTGATGTACCGCTAGCGGTGCGCCATAGAGATGATATATCCCCAACACTTCCGTAGGACCACAGACAGACTTTCCAATCGCAGAATGATAATTTTCCTTTCCCTCCATGATCGCAAAAATTTCCTTCAAAATTGTATCTGCCGACTGATATTTAAAGATCAGCGGATACTCTCCCATCCCCTCCGATACACAGTTTCCCTCTGACAGGATGACCAGATGCCCGGCCCGGTCCAGATACCTTAGACTGCTTCGATCCACATCCTCTCCCAGAAGAAGTACATCCGGTTGTTTTTCCTTTAAAAAATCATTCAGGCTTTCGGCTTTTGTAAACAGACGGCTTTCCAGTAAAAAGTTCTTCTTTCCGAAATATTCAGCCAGAGCCCGCATATAACCCTGCGTATCATACAGCGCTACTAATAATTTGTTCACCCTTATCCTCCTGTATCTCGATTTAAATAATTACAATTCTTCAATATTGACTGCTGCACACCTGCGCCCTGCAGCATCACCACCCCCACAAAAGCGCGATGTAATATGCTGCGGCAAGCACCGGTACCAGCGGGATCACCGCTGCTCTGCCATCTCTCGAGACGTCATAATATGTTCCCTTTCTGTCATAGATCAGAAAATGAAAAAAATAACATATCCGTTCAATCAACAGATGCTTCTTCACCATATGAACAAAAGCAAACAGTGCCGCCAGAGGCGCAAACACAAGTAAGGTCTGTCCCCACAGTTTCATTCCATACATACCGCTTATTACAGATAACAGCTTAATATCCCCGGCTCCCATGCCCCGGATACAATATAACGGCAGTAAAGCAATGATCCCCATGACAATACAGAGTATCCCGGCTCCCATTCCGAAAATCCCCTGGGTATAAAAACGACAGACCATCACCGACAGCCAGCCCGCCAGTATCAGATCATTGGATATCCGATACTCCTGCAGATCACTGACAGAGCTTAACAACAGCAATATGGTCATTGCGGCACATTTGATCACGCCACCTCCCTTCGCTTTGGTGCCGCCAACTATAGCACCCTCTCACGCCTCCTGTCAAATGCTCAATTTCTGTGCAAATCTGCCAATCTTTTTACCCATGTGTTGTAAAAAATAACTGTAAAACATAAAGCCCTGCCACACCACTTACCCCCAAAAGTGTCGAAACACACACCGTAATTTCGTTAATTTTGACGGCAATATTTCCTCCAAAATACTGGATCAGATCATTACACAAATAGACGCAGATCAAGCAAAACAGGCATCTTATGACTGCATTCATGATCACTCTGCCCATATTTCCCCATATGCAAACTAAAAACATAATAACCAAAATTAAAAATGCCGCTTTGTACACTGCAATTTCCTCCATCTGCCGTTTCTGACACGGCATCTTTCATATTTTTTTGTTTCCGACTATCACATAGGAACAAAAGCACTCAATCCCACTTCTGTTTCTTCACTGTAAAATATATGCACGTCCCGAACCCATATGACCGATCCTGTCACAATACGAAACCAATTTTTTATAAAATACAGAAAAAACTGCGTATATTTTCAAAAGGGCATGTCTATACTTAACATATAATAAGATGCAGGGAATAAAAGCAGATAACAATAACACCAACAGAAATGAGGATGAGTATGATTCAACTAATTTGGAAAAACAAAAAGAAAACCCCTCCAAAACGAAAGGATTTTCTCAAAAAAGCGATCAAAGACTGTCAGCAGGCCATTAACGATGCCTGGCTTGGACTCCAGAACACCAATGAACCCGATCTGATCGACCGCTATATATATGAAATGAACGCCGCAAATGTGCGCTATCGTTTTTTATTAAAAGAAATGCAGGAACTTGCCGCGGCCGAAGAAGTATCTGACGTTCCAAGCATTTCCCCGACAAATCTTGAAACAGAGACCTCCTTGCTGAACCGCTCTTTCAGATAGTAAATGTGAAGATGTGATTTAGCGCGGGTCATTGCCACATAAAACATCCGGCGCTCCTCCTCAATATCTTCCGTGAGGACCGCTTTATTATACGGTGTGATCCCCTCATTGACATCCGGAATAAAGACACATTCAAACTCCAGACCTTTTGAACCGTGCATGGTCATAAGCATCACTGCGTCCTCCGGCTGTCCATTGTCCGTCTGCCGGCTTTTTTCGCTCTGTTTTTTCAGCTCCTCACCGTAGCTGCGGATATATTCAAACCACTCCTCAAAATTCTGAAATCCCTTGGATGCCTCCTGCAGCTCGTCCAGTATTTCGTACATATCAGCGGCCCGGATCCCCCGGTACTCCGCATATTCCTGAATATAATCATCATATCCCACGCCCCGGCGGATAAAATTGACAGCCGCATAGGGACGCATATCTGCGATCAGCCCCAGATCAGCCCGGAGATTGACGATCCGGTCCACCATCCAGTCCTTATCCTCATAAAAAAGCTCCAGCTCCTTCAGATCAATATAAGGCTCCGTCAATGCATTCCTGTGGACATAACGCTTTGGCCGGTTAATGATCCGCAGAATATTCCCCCGCTCCCGGTTGCCCATCGCCACCCGGATATACGTGAGAATGTCCCGCACGATCCAGTGATCATAGAGATTGGGCACCATTTCTTTCATCACAAATGGAATATTATACTCCTTCAGCTTGGCACTGATGGCTCTTGCCTGCGTATTGGTGCGGAAAAGCACCGCCATCTCCCGGTACGGGATCTTCTGATTACGGTAAGAAAGGATCTCCTCCCGGATCTTTTCGTTCTGCTCGGTCATTCCCTGAAATTCCTGCACGCGCACAGCGGAACCCGCCGCAAAATCTTCCTCCGTCCCTACGATTTCTTTCGCAAGACGGTTCTTATTTTGTCCGATCACACGTCCCGCCAGAGCAATGATCTCGCCTTTGCTCCTATAATTTACATTCAACTTACATACTTCCGGTAAATATTCCTTCACAAAGCGCTGCATAATGTCCGGACGCGCCCCACGGAATCCGTAGATCGACTGATCATCATCTCCCACAATAAACAAATTATTATGAGGCTGCGCCAACAGCCTGACCACATCATACTGCACCTGATTAATATCCTGAAACTCATCAATAAGAATATACGGAAACTGTCTCTGCCACATCTGACGGATGTCCGGACGCTGATCCAGAAGCTCATAGCAGTATACAAGCATATCATCAAAATCCAACAGCCGTTTTCTCGCAAGACCATTCTGATATTTCTCGTAGATCCGCCGGAAGGTATCCCCCGGACAATTCGGAGAATAATAATGAGCCAGATCCATCCGCCCGCCTTTCACACGGCTGATCTCGGACCCCAGATCATTCAGGAATTCATTTTCATCCTGTATCTCAATATCCGTCTCGTCCACAATCTCCTTCAAAAGCTGACGACGCATGTCCTCCCGGATAATATTGCTCGCCTTATAATGATATGCGTGTTTCAAAATCGTGAAAAAAATAGAATGAAATGTACTAAAAGAAACCGGCGCACTATATGCCGGTGCCATCTGCCGGTAGCGTTCCCGCATCTCCACAGCCGCCGCCTTGGTAAATGTGATCACTAAGATATTTGAGGGATTAACCCCCTTTTCCTCTATTAAAAAACGAACCCGGTGGGTAATGACTCTGGTTTTGCCAGAGCCCGGACCCGCCAGGACCATCATCGGCCCCTCGAAATGAGAGACCGCTTTTTTCTGTGCATCATTTAACTCCATATACGCCTTTCTATGCTTCCAACAACTCGATACCCTTCTTGATACGGGCAATCGTCTCGTCCTTTCCAATGATCTCGATGATTTCGTATGCACCGCCCGGTGTCATCTGTTTGCCGGAAACTGCTGTACGAAGAGGCCACAGGCATACGCCGTTCTTGATCTCCTTCTCCGCAATATACGCCTTGCAGACAGCCTCGATCCCATCATGGCTGTAATCCTCAAGCTGCTCCAGACGCGGCAGCATATCCTTTAATACTGCCAAAGAATTCTCGCTGTTGGTCTTCATTTTCTTGTGTGTATACATTGCAATATCGTACTCCGGGAGCTCCTCAAAGAAGTCAATCTTCTCCTTGATATCCGGGAATATCTCAATACGTGTCTTGACCAGATCGGCAATCTTTTTAAGATCGTAATCCTTTGTGATCACCTCTTTGATCACAGGAAGTGCATACTCATAATATGCCTCATCATCCATCGCTTTGATATACTCACCATTCATCCATTTGAGCTTTACAATATCAAAGACTGCCGGTGATTTGCTGATATGGTGGTAGTCAAAATTCTCTACCAGCTCCTCCAGACTGAAGATCTCACGGTTGTCTGTCGGACTCCATCCCAGAAGTGCTACATAATTTACAACTGCCTCAGACAAAAATCCCTGCTCGATCAGATCCTCATAGGAAGAGTGACCGCTTCGCTTGCTGAGCTTCTGGTGCTCCTCATTGGTGATCAGCGGACAATGGATATATTTGGGCTCCTCCCATCCGAATGCCTGATAAAGTCTGGTATATTTCGGTGCAGAGGAAAGATACTCATTACCGCGTACTACATGTGTAATCCCCATCAGATGATCGTCAATAACATTGGCAAAATTGTAAGTTGGATATCCGTCTGATTTGATCAGGATCATATCATCCAGCTCCTCATTTGGCTGGGAAATATCTCCGTAAATCTCATCATGAAATGTAGTCACGCCCTCATTTGGTACATTGGCACGGATGACATAAGGCTTTCCCGCTGCCAGATTCGCCTCGATCTCCTCCTTTGACAGGTGGAGACAATGCTTATCGTATGCAATGATCTCCTTGCCACCGATATTCTGCTTGAGAGACTCCAGACGCTCCTTATCGCAGAAGCAGTAATATGCCTCGCCCTTCTCGATCAGCTCCTTAGCGTATTTCATATAAAGACCGCTCTTGCATCGCTCGCTCTGGATATACGGTCCATAGCCGCCATCCTTATCCGGACCCTCGTCATGCTTAAGACCTGTCTTTTCCAGTGTACGATAAATGATCTCCAGCGCCTCGTCAAAGAAACGCTCCTGATCAGTATCTTCTATTCTAAGCACAAAATCGCCGCCCTCATGCTTTGCGATCAAATATGTGTATAATGCTGTTCTCAAATTTCCCACATGCATTCTGCCTGTCGGGCTTGGCGCAAATCTTGTTCTAACCTTGCTCATCTCACAATCCTCCACATTTTCATTCTCTGTCTGTTATCCATGATTTCTCCTGCCAGTTCGACAAAACCGCTGTCAGTGGCAAAAGAAAATCTCCGTCCAAAAAACTCTGGACAGAGATTAATTGTAAACCGTTTTCGCTTGTTTTGCAACCTTCCAGGCTCTGAATTCTTTCGAAATTTAAATTAAACTTTTTATGAATTCTCAGCCGGATCCTTCTCCATAGCTGCTGCCGCTTCCGATTCCTCATCCGTCTCCTCAAACACAGCATCCGGATCATAGCCCGTAATATATGGAACAATCTCACCGATCTTCCCATATATCCTGTAATCGGCACGCTCATCTCCCAGCTTCTCCTCCGTATTGACAAGGATCAACTTATTCCCTTTGTAATATTTATGCAGATTCTGGCACAGCGACTCCCGAATACCAAATCCCAGTACCAAAAGGACATCTGCCGCTTCGATATCATCGCATGCCTCGGACATTTTCCCGTTATCCACACGCTCTCCCAGCAGGAGAAATCCCGGCCGGATCGGCACTTTACAGGTATCGCAAAGCGGCTCTCCCACCGAGTCCTTGATGTATTTCATATCAAAGATCTTACCACATGCAGGACATTTATTTTTCTGGATAGATCCATGAATATCCAGTACATTCTCACATCCCGCATTCTCATAGAGGCCATACACGGTGTATGTGATAATACGGGGCACTTTTCCCTTCTGCTGCAGCTGGCGGACTGCCTTGTGAACTATCGTCGGCTCCGCTGTTTCCTTATTGATCGTGACATTTTTGATATAATCATAAAAGATCTCACTACGCCTTACATAAAATGCGGACGAAATGATCTCATCATTGGCATAACCGTACTTCTCCTCCGTCTCATAGGCAAGATGCTCTGCACGGACACCGTTTAACCCGGTTTCCTTCATGACATTCAGGCCGCTTAAGACCACAATATTGCCACTCTTATCAATGATCTCCTTAATTTTATCTGCTATCTTCTCCATAACACATCCCCCTTTGTTGCTGTTACTCGCCAAGGTAAGTGCAAATACTCTCCACCGCTTTATCAATACCGGCAATATCACTGCGGACAACCATATCGTAGTTGGTCAGATTCGTCCACTTCTCACCCACATGATAATTGTAGTAGTTTGCTCGGCGCTTATCGTTCTTTAAAATAATCTCTCCTGCCTTTTTCTCGCTTTCTCCGTAATTCTCTACCACACGTTTCAGGCGGAAATCAAGAGAAGCCTGTACAAAGACATTGAAAATATTCGTTCTCTCCTTCAATACATAATCTGCACATCTGCCAACGATCACACATGATCCGTCATCGGCAACCTTGCGGATCACATCCGACTGTGCCAGGAAAATACGATCGTCGAGACTCAGGCCGGAAAATCCAAAATCCTGATTCCCATACACGTTGATTCCCATTGCCAGAGAATACAATAAGCTATTCGTGGCTTTGTCCTCCGCTTTTGCAAATGTCTCCTCTGCAAAGCCGCTCTCCTTCGCCGCCCGCGTGATCAGCTCATTGTCATAAAACGGAATCCCGTAATGCTCTGCCAGCTTCTGTCCAACTTCTCTCCCCCCACTGCCATACTGTCTGCTGATAGTAATTACCTTATCCATATCAAGACCCCCTTTTACTCCGCTCTAATCCATTACGGATTGCATAAAATGTTTTACATCTATTTTAGTATACACCTTTTTGGTTATTTTCACAAGGATTTTAATATATTTTTATTCTTTTTTGTGAAATATTTCCAATATTTATCGTCTGATTTGGAAATATTTTCTATGCTACATTTCTATTTTGTTGGATTTATTATCCAGTAACCGCTTTATAATTGTAGTTGGATTTCCACTGTGTTTTCACTATTTTCCCAGAGACGACAAAATGTATGTATGATTGTTTCTGTAACGAAACATCTCATACATACATCCTGTTAAATTTTTATTCCGTTTTCCTTATAATAAATAATGACGTGTCGCAAATCCCTGATCAAAATAATTGTACGGTTATTTCTCTACTCTGCCGCAATGCTTGGAATCTGTACATCTGCGTCCACATCGGCACTGTAATCCACACCATCGATCCGGAATCCAAAAATCTCATAGAACTCCTGCCAGTATCCCTCCAGATCGGTGACCTCCTCCAGATTATCCTGATCGATCTTCTGCCAGATCTCGGCCACAGCCTCCTGAACCTTTGGCTCCATTTCCCAGTCGTCCATACGGATCAGGCGGTTCTCATCCGTCACAACAGCTCCGCCATTGCAGAGACGGTCATGGATCATACGGTACATCTGCTCAATACAGCCCTCCTGCACCTTCTGCTCCTTCATGACCTTAAACAGGATCGCCAGATAAAGAGGCACGATCGGAATCGCCGCACTGGACTGTGTTACCACTGCCTTATTCACAGAAACATATGCCTCAACCCCATCAATCTCTGCCTGAATCTTGTCTGCGGAAGCATAAAGATCCTTCTTTGCTTGTCCGATAGAACCTTCCTTGTAGATCGGATAGGTCAGCTTCGGTCCAATATAAGAATATGCCACGGTCTTTGCACCATCTGCAAGAACGCCAGCCTCCTTCAACGCTTTGATCCAGAGAATCCAGTCCTCGCCACCCATTACCTTGATGGTATTGTGGATCTCCTCGTCGGTCGCCGGCTCAATGGTTGCCTCCATGAGCTGGTTGTTTCGCAGATCAATGGTCCGATTGGTGTAGGACTCTCCTGTGGTCTTGAGAACAGACTTGTAGGTCACTCCATCCGGTGCCGTTCTACGCGGTGCCGCAATGCTGTAGATCACCATATCCACCTGACCGAGATCCTTTTTGATCGTCGCAATGGTCTGCTCCTTCATCTCTGCCGAATACGCATCCCCGTTCAGAGTTTTTGCATACAGACCGTCTGCCGTTGCAATCTCCTCAAATGCTGCCGTGTTGTACCAGCCTGCCGTTGCGGTTCTCTTGCCCTTCGCCGGCTTGTCAAAAATAATACCCAGCGTATCTGCTCCGCACGAATACGCTGCTGCAATACGGGAAGCAAGTCCGTATCCCATGGAACAGCCGATCACCAGTACCTTTTTGGCTCCCTCCGTCTTTGGCTGTGCCTTTACATAATCAATCTGTGCCTGTACCGCCGCACGGCATCCTGCCGGATGTGCCGTGGTACAGATAAATGCCTTTACCTTTGGTTCAATTACCATGAAATAATCCTCCATTCATTCTCACATAAAACAATAACAAAGCGGTCAGTCCCACTTTAATTTTCCGGAGTAACTCCGTTGTTTCTCTTAAAGAAAAATCGCAGAACTCATAAGAATCCTGCGAATCGTTGCAAGCAGGATACGGGAGTCGAACCCGCCTCCTCAGCTTGGGAAGCTGATATACTACCGATGTACTAATCCTGCACAGAAGCATCTAGCTGCTGCTCCTTTTTATTTTATACATTATGCCTGTGTTTGTCAAATAATGTTTCTGCATTTCCTCGCCATATCTCGTCTTTATTATATGCCGTTTTCAATGGTAATCCTGCTGCCCTCCTTTGTCTTCTTTACCTTGATCTGCTGCGGGATATTCTCCATAAGCTCCTCTCTGTGGCTGATGATCCCCACCAGCTTATTGGCATCAGAAAGTCCCATCAGGCACTCCAGTGCATTGTCCATGGATTTGCGATCCAGCGTTCCAAAACCTTCGTCTACAAACAGGGCATCCATCTGAATCCCTCCCAGGTTTGAGGACACCGTATCCGACAGTCCCAGTGCCAGACTGAGAGATGCCTTAAAGCTTTCTCCTCCGGACAGATTTCCCACCGGCCGGCGGTGGCCGGTATAATTATCAAGCACCTCCAGATCCAGGAAATTGTTACTTTTCTTTCCCACGGTATCCTGCCGGTAAAGCTCATACTGACCGTCGCTCATCGGAAGCAGACGACGGTTGGCCGCAGCAATGATCCCGTCAAAGCCGGCCGCCTGAATGTACTGCTCCAACGTGATCTTCCCGTTTCCGGTCATGCCCTTTACCAGATTGTATAATGTCCGGCAGTGATCATATTCCTTCCCGGCTTTCTCCAGCGTCTCCTTCTGTGCTGCGATATTGTCATGCTTCTCCTTGTTGATACGGATCCGGTTTTCAACAGCATTGACATGCCTGCGCAGAAGCTCCACTCCCTCTGCCTTCTCACGGCATATACCTTCCAACATATCCATATCGATATATTCTTTTCCGGCGGCATCCTTCTGTGCCTGCTCCAGCTGGACCTGATTTGTCTTTACATCCTGCTCATATGTCCTTACAATTTCTTCTGTGTCCGAAATTGCGGACTCGTCTGTCTTATAGGAAAGCATTTCCTCTACCGAAGTAAATTTCTGCTCCTTAACAGCGAGCTCCATTTTCTCTTTCCATTCTTTTTCGTCCGCCTGTTGATCCCGTAGTGTCTCCTGCTGTGTGGTCAGTGCCGACTGCAGTGATGTCACCTCGTCATCTGCCTGCTTTTTGGTCTGCTCCGCTTGTGTGATCGCATCTGTAATGTCTGTCACGGTCCGAAGCATTTTTTTCATTTCTGCTTCTGCCATCTCCCAATCATCAAACGGCAGCTCCTCCATGGTCTTCAAAGTAGCTGTTGTTTCCGATACAGCCGCCATTGTCTTCTGTCTGTTCCGCGTCAGTTGCTCTCCGGCTTCCCTAAGCTGTTCCGTCTTCTCTCCCTGTGCTTTCTCCAGAGACTGCTGAAGCTTCTCCAGCTCTGTACAGGTCTTTGCCAGTGCCTCCTGTTTCTGCCGGTTTTCCTTATTCTTCCCCTCGACAATATCCTGCGCATCACAAAGCTGGCGCATCATTGCCTCTGTGTCTTCTTCCGGCTGAATATCCAGCAAAGGATTTTTCAGGCATTTCACACTCTGTTTCCAAAGCTGTTCCTCAGTGCCCTGCAGCATTGTTTTGGCTTTTTCCGCTTCTGTATTGGCAGACTGCTTCTTTTGTTGAAGCTCCTCTTCTCTCTTTTGCAGCTTTTTGAATACCTCCTCTGTGACAGACTCCTCCGGCAGTTTTGCCGGCTCCGGATGATGTGTGGAACCACATACCGGACATTTCTCTCCATCCTTCAGATTCTCTGCCAAAATCCCGGCGCGACAATTTTCCAAAATCCTCTCTGCTTCTTCCCGCTGCTCATGTGCTTCATCATATTCCTGACGCGCTGCCAGAAACATGTCCTGTTTTTTGGACAGACTTTTCCGTGCCTCCTCCAGTGCCGGAAGCTGCTGTTCCATTATGTCCGCAATCTCGTTCTGAAGCTCATCCAGCTTTTCTCCTTCATTCCGGGTCTGTGTCAGCTCCGCCGGAGCTTCCTTGTCTGTATTGATCTGATCCTTCCATGTCCGGATCTGCCCTGCCAGTTCCTGCTCCTGCTGCTTCAACGCAGCCTCATCCTGTTCCTGCTGTGTCTGATCCTGCTGCAGCTTTGTCAATACTGACAGCAGCTGATCTCTCTGCTGATATTTGGCTTCCTGATCTTTGATCTTGTCCGCCCTCTTTTGCAGCTCCTCTGCCTCCGGACGTTTCTGCTGCATCTTCTCCAGCTCTGATTTGCACTGCTGCGCCTTCTCCCCGGCAGCCTCCAGCTTTTCGGTCTTTGACCTGATCTGCTCCCTAGTCTGACAGATGTCCTGCTCCTTTGCCTTCCAGGAAGCATATACCGGATACACCTCTCTGGTTGCAGCTTTCTGCTGCGCAAGACGTTCTTTTAATGCTTTAATCTCCTCCCGGCGGTCTTCAAGTTCCTGATGCTGTCCCTGCAGCCCCTTCCATCTAGCAATAAAATCATTATTTGTTTTTGCCGTGGCCAGAGAAGCCTGACGTTCCTTCAGCTCCTTTTCCGCCTCTGTTAATATTTCCTTTTCTTCTTTATATCTGATGGTATCCGCTGCATTGATCCGATCTAACAGCTCCAGCATCTCATCAATATTCCATGCACTGCCGGCCTCTCTCGCTCTTTCCTGCAGTTCGGAAAGCTCCTGCGCCAGACTACATTTCTCTGCGGATTCCTCTTCCTTTTCAGCCACAGCATCCCCAAAATACTGGATAATGCTGTTTTCTGCTGTATTCTTTATGCCAAAGCTGCGATTCATGCGGTCCTTCAGCTTATATTCAATATTCTTGTAAGGATCCGTCATAAAAATAGTACGTAGAATCTCTGTTCTCTGTTCCGTCTTTGCATTGAGCAGCTCCCAGAACTCCCCCTGCGCGATCATTGCGATCTGCTTAAACTGCTTATCGTTAATATGCAGCAGCTCCTCCACAGCATTATTTACCTGCTTCACCCCCTCGATTGGTGGCTGTCCCTGTTCCTGAAAAACTGCCCTTTCACTTTCCGGGGTCACACCTGTGCCACGCTTTTTCGGTCTTTCGTAAGCCGGCCGGCGTTTTACATGATATTCCTTTCCCTGATGAGAAAAATAAAAATCCACGTAGCTTTCAACACCTTCTCCGGCATATTCACTTCTTAAGTTTTTCGTATCTCTATATGTTCCACTGGTAGTTCCGTAAAGAGCAAAACATATCGCATCAAATATCGTGGTCTTTCCTGCACCAGTATCTCCGGAGATCAGAAAAAGTCCTTTCTCCTCAAATTGTCTGAAATCAATCTCCGGCATTTTTTCACCGTAAGGGCCAAACCCGCTGATCAATAATTTAATCGGCTTCATCCATCACACCTGCCTCTCTTGCCACCATCCGCATAATATCCATCTCTTCCTCACTGATCTCACATCCATATATCTTACTGTAAAAATCCGTGATCAGCTCCTCAAAGGATCTGTTTTCCGCAATCTTGGAAATATCAACTTGATCCAGCTCCTTCGTATGGGAATTGTCATAATCAATCTTAACAGTATTGGGATAAATCTGTTGGAAAATCCCCATGGCATCATTTACGATATCTTCATCTGTCAGTGTTGCATAGATGAAATCCTCTGTGTCCGTTACATTTTCTTTTTTTAGAAGCTGCTTAAGCTCTCCTTTTATATGGCGCATGTCCCGCACAGGCTTCAACGGGATCAGCTCAATTGATGTCTTCCCTTTCTCCTCCATAGTGATCACAGGCACTGACTTGTCATTCGCCACCTCACTCAGGGAATATTTCAACGGAGACCCGGAATACCGCACCTCCTCCCGTCCTATTTTTTGAGGAGAATGAATATGCCCCAGTGCCACATAATCAAAATCTTTAAAACAGTCATAACCGATCTTTTCCACCAGACCGACACTCTGTACACCTACGCCCTCGGATCCACTGATCACAGGATCCTCCGAGCTTCCGATCACAAACTGGTGTGCCACGATCACATTGCGCCGCGCTGCGTCAACCTGTGCCTGCCCCAAAACTGCTCTCACCGCATCATCATAATTTTCGATCTTTGCATCCGGCAGGAAATGTTTTACCTGTGACGCTTTTACAAAGGGCAGAAGATAAATATCTATCTCTCCGTAATCATCCGTTACTGTTTTTTTATACAGCGTTCCCTCATATTTTGCTGAAATATAAATCCGGTTCTTTTCAAAAAGATCACTTCCATAATTCAGACGCTCATCCGAATCATGATTTCCACTGATCACAAATGTCATAATGCCGGCTTCCGCAAGACTGCTCAGAAAATAGTCCAACAGCTTTGTCGCCGCTTCACTGGGAACCGCCCTGTCATATACATCCCCTGCGATCAGTACCGCATCAACGGACTGTTTTTTTACGATTTCCAATATCTGATCTAATATAAATTTCTGATCTCTGATCAGATCAAAGTCCCCCAGAGACTTTCCCAAATGCAGGTCTCCTAAATGCAAAAATTTCATACTCGTATTTCTCCTTTTTATATCATATATCTGCACACGGTTTCTGCGCATATCGGAGTTTCAAAGAATCTCCTAATATGAGCCTTTTATGGCTAATTATATCACAAATTCGCAACGCAAGGGAGCTTGTTCACTTGCGCAGAATTTGTGAACGACAAAATCTTAGAGCGCAATGCGCGACAGATGTGAAACATCTGGATTTTGGAGTTACTATATCACAAATTCGCAACGCAAGGGAGCTTGTTCACTTGCGCAAATTTGCAGTGCTCCGGCAAAAGGTTCGAAAAAGCTCCGCTTTTATAAATGTACCGGATTTCGTCGAAAATTCAAAAAGCCCCTGTGGGAGTTATAAAACTCTCACAGGGGCACACATATGAAAGCGATGGTTTATTATTAACTTGCACTTATTGTCAGTTGTTATCCCTCAATGGCAATGGTTTTTGACTGCTCAACCGCTGGCTGTGGATCTTTCTTTGGAACAGAGATCTTCAGGATACCATCCTCAAACTTCGCTTTAATATCCTCCTCTGTCACATCCTCACCTACATAAAAGCTACGGCTGCAGCTTCCATAATATCTCTCACGGCGCAGGTACTTACCACTCTTCTCATCCTTTTCGCCATCCTCGGATTTCTTCTCTGCACTGATGGTCATATAACCATCCTTGAGCTCGGCCTTTACATCTTCTTTCTTATAACCCGGCAGATCAATATCAAGCTCATAACCGGCATCTGTCTCTTTCACATCGGTCTTCATGGCACTTGGTGTCGGGTTTGCATAATGAATCACATTCATTGGTCTTGCGAAATCATCAAAAAAGTCATCAAATAAATTTTCTCCAAAAATACTAGGCATCAACATAAGTCATTCCTCCTTCAATCAAACCTTATTGAACTGTTCTTCTCAGAGCAAGTAGGATGAAGTCCCAGTCATTTCTGACTTCCTATTACCTCTTCCCTTGTTCTGTAATATGTTATACCACTTCTGTTAGCACTCGTCAAGAGGGAGTGCTAACAATTTTTGTGAAAATTCTGTGAACTCTAATGAAACTCCGTCATGTGCTTCCGATAATGCAGAGGCAGATTAGTTCTCTGCAGACCAGCATTCTCCCGTTCCTGAATGGCTATGCTGTCGAAGAATGCTTTCCACAAGTCTGCATACTCCTGTCCGCCACTGTGCTCCAGCTCATCTAATGCCCGACACTCCTCCGGCTCCAGCTTACGCAGATACCACCTCCTGCCGGGATTATGAAACGCTGCCTTTGCATGGCTTTTATCATAAACAATAAACCATTCCGGATTTAAACGGTCTGTAAAATGGTCTGCAACCATATCGATCACCTCATTCTCCGGTTCGATCACTGCATATAATACAGGATGATCCTGCCAGGATATTTCCTCAAACCGTATAAACTCAAGGAAGTAGTGTGCCTCATTCCTTGCTTTACGGTAAATCTCAAACATCCTCTGGACACAGGGAATATGAAGTGCCTCCGTCACCTTACTGCCCAACGCAAAACCATATACGATAAAATGATAGATCACATCTGCCTTATCCGGCTGGCGGCTCCCTGCTGCCACCATAATATATTCATATGCCTGCTGCGAGATCTGCCGCCGGACGGTGCGTAGCACCTTTGTCATCTTGTCTGCATCCGGCATCACATCCACATATTCCGAAAACAAAGTATAATTCTGCTCTGCCTCCGGCATATTGACTTCCAAACGGATATGATCATGTCCATAGGCTGACTTTCCCGCATCATAAACAGCCGTAAAGATGGACTCCGGTGTATCGTCACACCGATATATTCTCATTTCTTTCATTGTCCCCGGATAACCTCCATTCCCCTGTCATCTGCACCACAGCAAATGATATAATCATACCATTTGCTAAATACAATGCTTGTCTCATAATCCATAAATCAAGCAGCTGTTATACTAATTTGCATCTACCGCAAAATCAAACAATGACAACTGCTGATAACGGATCTGGCTCTGCTGATAATATCGCTGCAACTCCTTTTCCTCCCCTACCAGCCGTCTCGTGATAAAATCCTCATCCACCTTCAGAAAGTCATACATCATCCTGCCGTTACATGTAATAAAATACACTGCTCTCTTTAATACCACCCCCATTTTTTTGAGATGTGAGTAGTCCAGCGCTCCGGTCCTTCTCGCTTTCACGATCCGGCCGGCCGACTTTACACCGATCCCCGGCACGCGCAATAACGTATCATAATCCGCAGTATTGATCTCTACCGGAAAGGACTCCATATGCCCCAGTGCCCAATCGCATTTCGGATCAAGAAATACATTGAAGTTCGGTCTGGACGGTGACAGTAGCTCTCCGGCCTCAAATCCGTAATACCGCAGCAAAAAGTCTGCCTGATATAACCGGTGCTCCCGCCGCAAAGGCGGTCCGCTCTCCAAAGCGGGAAGGGAAGCATCCTGATTCACATTGATAAAAGCCGAATAAAACACTCTCTTCAGATCAAATCTCTGATATAGTGCCTCCGACACAGACATAATCTCATAATCACTCTCCCCTCCGGCACCAATGATCATCTGTGTACTCTGTCCTGCCGGTACAAATCCGCGATCCGTATCATGGTGCCTCCACTGTGTCAACCCCGCCGTCCCGGCAGAGGAAGGGAGATAAAGATCATCCGCCTCCTTCATAATATCTTTGCCGACGTTCTGACTATGACCTGCTCCGGTCGATATCTCCTGTAATCCTCCCGGCTTCGAGACAGCCCCTCTACGTCCCGCTCCAGTCGATGCACTCTGCAAACCTGTCAGCTTCGGCGCGCCCGCCCTCTGGCTGATCCCATCCGGCATGCTTCTCCCCAGCCTGCGGCTGGTATGCCAGTAAGCACTGCGGTTACCACCCTTCATCCCAAGTGCCTGTCTGCTCTCCTCCATCCCTGACTGAATCTGGCGCATAGGTGTCAGGATCTGCCTGCGATCCTTATTGGGAGCAAGCTGACGCAGACCATCTGCCGTAGGAAGCTCCATATTGACACTCATACGATCCGCATACCACCCTGCCAGCTCCACTAACTCCGGCGAAGCCCCCGGTATCGCCTTGCAATGGATATAGCCATGGAACCGGTAGATCGTCCTGAGATCATGAAGTGTCTGACAGATCAGCTCCATGGTATGATCGGCCGACTGTATGATCCCGGAGCTCAGAAAAAGACCTTCTATATAATTTCTCCGGTAAAACTCCATCGTCAGCTCGCAAACCTCCTCCGGAGTAAACGTCGCTCTGGGAACATCGTTGGTCGCGCGATTAATACAATATTTGCAATTATAGATACATTCATTGGTAAACAGAATCTTTAACAAAGAAATGCATCTCCCATCCGCCGAGAAGCTGTGACAGATCCCCGCCGCACTTGTATTTCCTATCTGCCCATCCTTCCCCTTCCGGGAAACTCCACTGGAGGTACAGGCAACATCATACTTCGCCGCATCCGATAATATCCGCAGCTTCTCCTCCAGAGACGCATGCTCCGCAAAGATCATTCCTATCATCTCCTCTCAAACACATATCGAACATTTGTTCTATTATAATACACTCGTCCCAGATTTGTGTCAAGAGGAAAAAGCTGGAAAGTACAGGTTTTATCTTTCTTTGTCAACAATCGCCAAAAATCACTCCGCAATCTATAAAAACCGCACCATATAATATTAATTTTTCTTTATAATTATGTAATCCCTTATAAAATGCCTTTGACAGATTTAGCGACAATGTCAATAGACCGCCGTATGTAATGCGTACTATGATGATATGTACAACTGGAAACATCAGATTCGCAAATAACAAATTCTGAGATAAATCTTAAAAGGTAAAATTCTAAATCTCAAATCGTTTCTGAAAGACACATCGCAGAGTGGAGGTATTACATTATGGCAAAAGCATATGAAGAATTAGAGCTGCAGGATGATTTTATGTTCGGGGTGATCATGCGTGATCCGAAATACTGTAAACCATTTTTGGAAACAATCCTCGGGATCAGGATCCGCAGGTTGGATTATCCGGAGAGCCAGAAGACCATCGACCTGTCCGCAGGAGCCAAAGGAGTGCGGCTGGATGTTTATGTGGAGGATGAGAATAACACCGTGTTTGATATAGAGATGCAGGTACATATCAAACGAAATCTGGCGAAACGAATGCGTTATTATCAGGGGATGATCGATCTGAATATTCTGGAAAAGGGAGGAGATTATAATGAGCTGAAAAAGAGCTATGTCATTTTTATCCGCACTTTTGATCCCTATGGTCAGGGGCGTCATCTGTACAGCTTCGAGTACCTGTGTGATCAGGATCCGTCGTTGACATTTGGAGACGAGACCATTAAAATTATTCTAAATACAAAAGGAACGATGGACGACGTGAGTCCGGAAATGAAACGGTTGTTGGAATATATAGATGGTCAGGCTGCAAGTGATGAGTTTACGAGAGAGTTGGAGGATGCGGTGCAGTCTGTCCGCCGAAATGAGAAATGGAGGCTTGATTATATGACACTGCAGCAGGAATACCGTGAGAAGTATAACGAAGGCTTGGAAGCTGGAATTGAGCAGGGACTGGAACGTGGAATCCAGCGTGGAATCGAGCAGGGTAAAATCGAAGGAAAAACTGAGGGAAAGATCGAAATCCTCTATGTTGACCTTCATTTTTCGATTGCAGAGATTGCACAGAAACTGAAAGTATCTGAGGAACATGTACAAGGGATTGTGAAAAAAATCGAAGATCAAAAATGATAAATCACTCCCTTATCACCCGCCACGCCTCCACAAGCCGTTCCATTCCCCAAGCGGCATTGGCAGGACTGGTAGACGGCAGACACACCGCCTCGATCCCGGTCTGTTTTGCCTGATATTTTCGATACAGCTGTTCCGCCTTTTTGCCATTGACATAGATCCGGCGGACCGGTGCCTGTGCCAGTATTTCACTCAGGTCCGTAGGCACTACATCCTTAATGCTGCTGTCTGCGGATCCCTGTATCTCGCAGGATGCGATCACATCCCAGACCGCCACACCATTCCGTAATAAAAACGCTTTCTTTTCCTCTATAGTCCGCGGCACCTCATTTCCATACACCGCAGCCAGTACCCGCCAGAAACGATTTTGCGGATGTCCGTAAAAAAAGCCCTGCTCTCTGGATTTTACAGAGGGAAAGCTTCCCAGAATTAAAATATCAGAATGTTCATCGTAAACCGGTGCTATGGGATGCTGTATCATAATATAAACCTTTCCTAAGCCCTGCGGTCACTGAAACCGCAGAGCCTAAACTGATAAAAATATTTTCATTTTCCATACATTACTTCTGAGCCGGCAAGCCTACATTACTTTCCTTTGATTTTTCAATAAACTCCTGCGGATAATCATCCTTATTTCCATTATTTTTAAATATAAAATACGGTTTTCCAAGGATATATTGATAGTGATCCAGGTTCTTTTTCTCCGGCTTGTCATATCCACTGCATTGTATCAGGAAATAACGGTTGATGCAATGCACACCGATCCAGCGCCCCTTGTCCACAGAGACAAAGGTACCCAGAAAGGCAAAATATGTATCCTCCACCTCATCCGTATCCGAAAGACTCGTGGGCCGTCCGTCATAACTTCTGCCGGTAAGCTCTGAACGCTTCTCCGAACCGGGAAGACCAACATAGCACTTACCATTCTTCATGAAAATCATTTCGCCTCCCGGATAGCTGACGGTGTAACAAAATCCTTTCATGGTCAGTGTATTTGCTACAAAAAACAAAACAATTATTCCAAAAATCCCTAATATGATCCATTTCTTTTTCGATTTTTTCATGCTTCCTCCGTTTCATATTAACTCATTCTCTAAATACAACATATTATTAATATAATCCCCCAATACCCCGCATAGCGCAAGCCTTTTTTACAAATTTCGACAAAAAAATCCATAAAATAGCAGCGTGTCTGTTTCTGACACGCTGCTACCATGGATTGATATTTTATTGAGGATACCGCCGGATCACCCAGTTTGGCACTATATCTGAATATTTTTCTATCCTTCCCCAGACGATCCGTCCGCCATTATTTCCCTCTGCAACAACCATATATGTAGGATATGCTTTCAGAACAATCATTGCATGATAC
>CADAKW010000025.1 GCA_902788645.1 uncultured Lachnospiraceae bacterium | reverse complement strand
TACGATGATAGAAATTGTGCCGGTCAAAATAATAATAAAAATGATAAAATTGCGAAAGAATGACAAGTAACATACCGATTACAGCAACAAGATTTACCACACGTATTCTGTGAACCGGCAGCTTCGCCGTTTTTCTGCTCCTTCTGACGGATGTTTTCGGCACATTCCATTCCGTGTTGTCCGAACGAAATAAATAGCAGCAGGTGTATCCATGAAACACAGCAATCAGCACATCACTCATGAAAAATACCAGAAAATTGCTGATGCGCACCATAGCATATTCCAGAGAGTCCCCATCTCCGCGAAATCCCCATGCAAGAGCATCACTGAAAAGAAGGATGGCAGCAGTCATCTGCATAAGCAGCATCCATTTTCTCTTATCCCGGTCAAAATTCCGGCTCATGCACATACACAATGCTGCGATCAGACAGAAAATCCCGCCCCACACCAGCATGGCAATATGTAATGATTGTCGATTAAACATATGTGTCATCCTCTTCAATAACATGAATTTCTAAAAAATCAAACTCAATGTCGTCAATAAAATTATCCTTCCGGAACCGGGTCTTATCTACCCTCTGAAATTCTTTTATATTGGAATCCAGCCAGATCGGACGGCTCAGATCAAAAGCATAGCACACCTCATCCACCGCATCAAACACCTTTTTTGTTCTGTTTTTCTCCCGGCTGTCATCACAGACTGTCAGATCCCGGAGCATCCGGTTATCCTTAAATATTTTTGCCCATAAACGAAACATACAAATCCCTGTACCCTTCCAATTTCTATCCTTTGCGAAAATAAATCATAGTTTTATAAAATCCCCGCCTGCCTTACCGTGTGGTGATCTTGTTAATATTCTTGATCAAAACAGAAATCGTACCGTCCGGATTGGTGATAAACTCCACCTGATCCGCATCCTGATACTGCTCCATCGGAATATTGATCTCAATACCGGTGTCCGTTTTCAGGTACTGCTTCTCAAACTTTTTGGTGGTGCGCTCACTCTGCGGTGTCACCTCCGCCGTCTCCATATGGTACTTTTCCATCTTTTTGTCAAACTCTTCCTTGATCTGCGGCACATCCCCGTAAAGCTTTTCACTGATCTTTTCCACGCTGACCGTTCCGGTCTCTTCCATCTCCTCTTTGATCACACGCTTTGCCTCTAACTGCTTGACCGGCTCCTCGGAATAATGCTTGTTATTGACCTGCTTCACCGCATTTACCACAATATCCAGCTTCGTCTTGGAGGACATCGCCGCATGACAGTGCAGATAAAGCTCTGACAGATAGTTTATCCTACTTCCATTGATCTCATATTTCTTCTCGATCACCTGTACACTGTAATCGGACAGATCAATGATCACTGCCTCCGACAGCTTTGTGGTTGCGGAAGGAAGCATGGAACGATAACGGATGATCTGATTAACATTTTTCCCTTCTTCGTTCTGTGTCATATGCACATAGCTTTCTTTATAATTCATTTTGAGCAGTCCCAAATACTGGACAGAGTGTACCTGGAAAGTCACGACCGCAAAATCCGCTGACGGAATCGTTACATTGGCATTCATGATATCATATAATGCCTGGGCAAGCTTTTTGCTGTCCTCCACCATATTGTCCTCTGAAAACTCCTTCACAAGGGCATAGACGTCTGTCTGCGCATAAGACATACTCTCTGCCCTCTCCAGCTCGTCCGCCTCCGCTTCACCGGCTTCCATCAGAAAATCCACTGCTTCCGCAGTCTCCCCTGTCTGCTGCTCCGGATCTGTCCCGTCACTCTCCCATGGCATATCATCCGTTTCTGCCGATCCGGATCCATCTGTAAATTCACTGCTTTCTTCAAATCCATCAAAGAAGCACTTCTTCATCTCATCTCCGGACATGATCTTGTATATTAATCCACGAAAGAAATCGTTTGTATCCGGTGACAGCTCTAACAACTCCTCGGAAAATACCGGATATCCCAGCTCTGCATCCAGAATATGCACAATTCCCTTTCTGATAATGATCTCATCCTGTGTCAAATCACTCACCCTGCCTTTCTTTTATCTGATCGTAAAGACTTTTACGGACTTTTTTTCGTGTAATCTCCACCAGCCCCAGCTTTGTCATGTCCACCACAGTTGTCTGTACCGGATCCCTCCGGACCTCCTGTCTCAAAAGCTCCAGCAGACTTTTCTGATCCTGTTCGGATTCCATATCAATAAAATCCACCAGTATGATCCCGGACAAATTCCGCAGACGAAGCTGCGCTGCGATCTCTCTGGCCGCCTCTGCATTGATCTTATAAAAAGTCTTCTGCACATCCTTCTTTTTGGAGATTGCCTTTCCGGTATTGACATCAATGGATACCAGAGCCTCTGTGGGCTGTATCACAAGATATGCTCCGCTTTTAAGCCACACCTTTGGCATCATGGCATGCTCCAGCGTCTTAGTGACATTATATACCGCATCCAGCTTTCCATGTGCCGGATCCCACATTGCAAGCTTCTCGAGCTGGCCCGGATCATTCTCCGTCAGATACCCGGACACCCGTCCGTAAATCTCCGGATCATCCGTCACGATCCGCTCCACCTCTGTAGCATAACCATCCCGGATATCCGTAAGATATGCCGGAAGTGCCTGCTCCAGACAGCTAAAGACCACCTTATGCATTCCGTCTTTACGGATTGACTCATAACGCCGTAACAATCCTGCGATCTCCCACCGGAGAGTCTCCTCCGGCGCCCCGGCACTGTTTGTTCTCGCAATCAGCAGAAAGCCCTCCTGCTGATATTCTCCCAAAAGCTCCAGCAGATATGCTCTCTTTTCCTTATCCTTTATCTTTTTGGATACATTGCATCCGCTTTTTCCTATGGTAAGGACCACATATCTGCCGGTCAGGTCAATGGCTCCGGTCAGTGCCGGCGGCTTTGTCTTTAATGCCTCCCGCTTCACCTGGACAATGATCTCATCCCCGATAAGAACACGTCCGTCGTCCGGTCTGCCCCCCGCCGTGTGGAGAGGCGATACCTTTTCTCCCAGGGAAAGATAGCCCATCTGTCCTTTGGCAAACTCTACAAAGGCCGCATTGATATTTTTGACCACATTGCGGACCTTTCCCACATAAATATCACCTACCACAGCCGTTCTCTCATCCTGTGTAATGTTTTCTGCATGTATCTGGAGAAGCCGTCTCTCATCCGCGAGAATGGACAATATTTTGTTTTCTTTTGTGGTAAGTAAAAGCTCCATGACAGCTTCCTCCTTTCCTTTTACGGATATTTTTCAACATGTTTCCGGTGATGTTATTATGCATTACATTATTCAAATAATATTATTTCTGATACTCTGACAATGGCACCAGCTCACACGGCACCTCATCATGGAGAAGATGGATCTCTCCCTTTTTGCCGTTGGCATCCCCATACATTTCGAGACGATGGATCTGATAATCCAATGGATCATACGGTGTGTCCACAAATTGGCACAGTGCCTGCATCACTAACTCCGGTTTGATGTTTAACACACTTCCTGCCGTCAGCTGGCAATAGATCACCGGCTGATATTCCTCGATATCAATACAAAGGCTGCCATATTCCCGGCCTGTCTGCACCTGAAAGTCCTCCATCGAGGAACTGAGATAATAAATATTGGGTTTAATATCTACCTGCTTCTCGGACCGCTTTGTCTTTTTGGTCACAAGGATCTCCGGCTGTGCCAGAAAATCCACCAATACCTGCTCCATATCCTTTCTGTCCCGGAATACGGACACCTTGCCCGGCTTTAATGCCACCAGATAGTCACATCCCGCTAACATCGCCATAGATGGTTTGGAATCATCCGGCAGCAGAACAAAATCCTTCACCCGGATCTCGTCATTCATCTGGGAATTGATCCAGTCTACCATCTTTTCCGGCTCCGGACACTCCTCCAGCTCCATATCCATATACTCTGCATCACTGGTGAGACCGATTCCCAGCGGAGAAGTAAATGAAAGGATCTGATGTGGAGAATATCCCTTACTGTAGCTTACCGGAATATGCGCCCGCCGGAATGCCTTCTGGAAATAACGCATCACATCCAGATGTCCGATAAACCGCATCGATCCGCACTTTGAAAATTTAATTCTTGCTTTCATGTTCTATAACCATGCCTTTCCATATCAAATTGATCCGCTTTGTCAGACAGCACTCTCCCGCTTCTCGGTACAGACACCGCCACCAAAACGTGCGGCACCACAGCCTGCACACTGCTGGCGGCAGTTCGGTGTCACAACCGCTTCCTTCGCTCTGTGATACTCCCGCAGCAAAAAGCTCTTTGTCACACCACAGTCAATAAAATCCCATGGGAACAGCTCGTCCTCACTGCGCTCTCTGTCATTGTAAAAGTCCATGGTCAGATCATGATCCGCGAAGGCTTTCTGCCATACATCATATTTGAAATATTCTGTCCATGCATCGTAAATACAGCCCTCTTTATATGCCTGCAGGATCACATCATTGAGTCTGCGGTCTCCTCTGGCAAAGACTCCCTCCAGAACAGACACATCCGCATCGTGGCAGTTATATTTGATACTCTTTGCATTGAGCTGGCTCTTAACCTTGCCAAGCAGGAAATTTCTCTTTTCCACTGCCTCCTGCTGGGAATTCATTCTTGCCCACTGAAACGGCGTAAACGGCTTTGGCACAAAGATCGAGGTACTTGTCACGATATTTACCTTGCCCTTTCGCTCCTCCTTCGGGATCGTATAATATTCTCTGGCAATCTTGTCCGACAGAATGGCAATCTCCTCAATATCATCGTAAGTCTCTCCCGGCAGTCCCAGCATAAAGTAAAGCTTCACGCGGGTCCAGCCCCCCCGGAAAGCATCCATGGCACCATTCAGGATATTTTCCTCGGTCAGTCCCTTATTAATGACATTACGCATCCGCTGGGATCCTGCTTCCGGAGCAAAGGTTAGACTGCTCTTTCGTACATCCTGCACCTTAGACATAACATCCAGAGAAAATGCATCAATACGCAGGGAAGGAAGTGCAATGTTGATCCCGTTTTTGCTGCACTCATCGATCAGCCAGTACACTAACTCCGGCAGTTCCTTGTAATCACTGGAGCTTAAGGAACTGAGGGTGATCTCCTCATGACCGGTGGACTCTAACATCTTGATGGCACGTTCCTTCAAAAACTCCAGCTTGCGGGGACGGATCGGCCGGTAAAGCACTCCTGCCTGACAGAATCGGCAGCCACGGATGCAGCCTCTCTGGATCTCCAGAACCACGCGGTCCTGTGTCACCTTAATATACGGTACCAGAGGCTTTTCCGGATAATAGGTATGCTCCATATCCATTTCGACTTCCTTCATGACCGTCCGTGGTGCCTCCGGCACAATGGGTTCAAAGGACGCCAGCGTTCCGTCCTCATGGTAGGAGGCCTCATAAAACATTGGCACATAAATGCCCGGAATCTGCGCTGCTCTCTTCAGGAAAGCGATACGGTCTCCTCCGGACTTCTTCCATTCCTTGTACTCATCCATCATCCTGCGGTACTGCGTCTCTCCCTCTCCAATATAAAACATATCGAAGAAATCTGCGATAGGTTCCGGATTGTAGCTGCATGGACCGCCTCCGATCACAAATGGATCCTCCATAGTACGATCTGACGCTTTCAGAGGGATCCCCGACAGATCCAAAATCTGCAGAATATTGGTATAGCACATCTCATACTGAAGCGTAATCCCCAGAAAATCAAAACACTTAATAGGATCCTGCGTCTCCAGTGCAAAAAGCGGGATATGCTTTTCTCTCATAATACGGTCCAGATCCACCCATGGGGAATAGACTCTCTCACAATATACATCATCCCACTGATTAAACATATCATAAAGGATCTGGATCCCCAGATGGGACATGCCAATCTCATACACATCCGGGAAGCACATACAAAACCGCACATCCACCGCTGCCGGATCCTTTTTGACCATATTGATCTCATTTCCAATATATCGCGCCGGTTTTTCCACCGATAAAAGTATTTCATCCGACAATGCTAATTTTCTCTTACTCATGTATTTTTGAAGTCCTTTCTGTTCCAATTGCTTCCCCTTGAAGCTGCTTTTGTCTGACATCCCGGTAAATCTTCTGCACCCTGCTCTCGAGACGATTCCATGCCGACTCATCGGCCATACATTTCTGAACATATTCCTGTCCAAAACCCCGGTAAGAAAAATCTCGTGAAAACGCTGCCAAAAGAAGCAGAAGCAGCATCAAAGATGCCATAAAACGCACCAGACCAAAATGAAATAACGGTGTCTGTGGATCTTCTTCCTCCACCGTTTTGGTCCCCTCAAAGGAGCTTCCTTTGAAATCCCCCTTATAGAAAAAGCCGGCATTGCCACCTGTCTGTTGAAAAGATGCCTTTGCCGCCATTATCTTCTGCTGACGATTCATTTGTTGATCCATCTGCTGCATATGATCTCCTCCATTCCTATGATGCAAGGATCAATAGATATTTTGTACCCGTCCGGTACCACAGACTGCTGTCTGCTTTTGACCCTTGTATCATATTATATGAATGGAAAAGCTGTTTATTCGTTCCAGTCCAGCCCCGGATATTCGTTACACTTGTCCCTTACCAGCAGACCATGTACCGCATCCAGGATCGGCAGATTTTCAAATAATACTTTATTGATCTGCTCCACGATCGGCATGCTCACCTGATACTTCTGTGCCAGAGCCATGGCTGCCCTTGCCGAATGAACTCCCTCAACCACCTGGTTGACCTCTTTCATGGCAGCCTCCGTGGTATATCCCTTTCCAATGAGATATCCGGCCGTATGATTCCGGCTGTGCTCACTGGTACATGTCACGATCAGATCTCCGATTCCGGAAAGTCCCATAAAGGTCTCCATCCGGCCCCCCATCTTCACACCGAGGCGGCTGATCTCTGTGATTCCTCTGGTGATCAGCGCCGCACGGGTATTATCTCCAAATCCCATACCATCAATAACACCTGCCGCCAGAGCGATCACATTTTTAATAGAACCGCCCAGCTCAATACCGATAATATCAGAACTGGTATATACACGAAATCTGTCGTTCATAAAGATTTCCTGCACAAGCTCTGCAGACTCCCTCTTCACGGATCCTACCACAACTGTTGTCGGCACGCCAACTGCGACCTCCTCCGCATGACTCGGACCGGACAAAACAGCCACGTCTGCCTGCGGAATCTCTGCAAGGATCACGTCCCGCAACGTACAGAGGGTATCATTCTCAATCCCCTTTGCCACATTTACAATGCGCTGACCCTCCACGATATACGGGCTGGCATTTTTGGCCGTCTGACGTACAAAGGGAGATGCCACCGCAAAGACGATCAGATCATATCCGGTACATGCAGACTCCAGATCCTTTGTCAGCCGGATGGAATCCGGCAGCTTTGCTCCCGGCAGTCTGTTTTTGTGCTCTCTATACTCCTCCAGCATATCGATCTCTGACTCGATCGCAGACCAAAGAGTCACATCGTGTCCATTTTTTGCTAACATAATCGCCAGAGCTGTTCCCCAGCTTCCGGCCCCCAGAAAACTTACCTTACTCATAAGCCATTCTCCAATCTTTTATAAACACACTTATTGTTCGTTCTTTTTCTTGCCCCAAAGTGGATTTTCATTTCCATGGATCAGCCGGACGATATTGTTGCGGTGCTGGAAGTATGCCAATGCCGTAAAGATCAGGCTGAGTACCATCATATGTACAAAATAAGGATTGTCCCTGTACAATACAAGTGTATTGGCAGGAATATACCATGCTACAAAAAGAGAACCTACCGATACATACCGGGTCAGCGCCACCATAATGATAAAAATGGCAAGTCCGATCGGAATCATAAGAGGATGGCATGCTGACATCACAACCGCCGCTGTGACTGCAATGCCCTTGCCCCCCTTAAAGCCCAGATAGAACGGATAATTGTGTCCCAGAACTACCCCCAGTCCGCAATACAGACACCAGAGATACCACTGTTCCGGTGCAAATACCAGACGGATCACAAGGATTGGCACGATCGCCTTTGCCAGATCTCCCACAAAGGTGATCAGCGCCGGAAGCTTTCCGAGATTTCGCAGTACATTGGTCGTACCCGCATTACCGCTCCCCTTGGTCCGGATATCCATATGATAAAATCTTCCCACAAAATATCCCGTAGAAATACATCCGCAGAAATATCCCACGATCAGGCAGATAAGATAAGCAGCCATGATTAATTTTCCTTCCTTTCTCTCACGAAGAATTTCAGAGGTGTTCCTGAAAATCCAAACGCTTCACGTATTTTATTTTCCAGATATCTGGTGTACGAAAAATGCATCAGCTTTTTGCTGTTTACAAAAATAACAAATGTCGGCGGTTTTACACTGACCTGTGTCATATAATAAATCTTAAGACGACGTCCCTTGTCTGACGGTGGCTGCTGCATTGCCACAGCCTCTGCCAGAATATCATTAAGCACACCTGTCGCAATACGCAGGGAATGATTCTGGATAACTACCTCTAACGTATCAAACAGTTTCGGAAGTCTCTGGCCTGTCTTTGCCGATACAAACACGATCTCCGCATAAGGCAGGAAAGAAAGTACCTTGCGGATATCATTGGTATATTTTTTGACGGAGTTATTATCCTTCTCCACTGCATCCCATTTATTGACCACAATGATCATGCCCCGCCCACGGTCATGGGCGATTCCCGCAATCTTGGCATCCTGCTCTGTAATGCCCTCGGTGGCATCAATCACCAGCATTACCACATCAGCACGCTCCACAGCAGACACCGTACGAAGAATGGAATAACGCTCAATCTCTTCTTTGATCTTATTTTTACGACGGAGTCCTGCGGTATCAATAAAGACATACTCCTTGCCCTCCCATGTTACCGCTGTATCTACTGCATCTCTGGTGGTACCTGCGATATCGGATACGATCACGCGGTTCTCCCCCAGCAGCTTATTGATAATAGAGGACTTGCCGACATTTGGCTTTCCTACGATAGCGACTCTCGGACGCTCGTCCTCCTCTTCCTCCAGATCCTCCGGGAAAAGATGAACAATCTCGTCTAACATTTCGCCTACACCGATCTTACCAATAGAGGAAATCGGAAACGGTTCTCCGATACCCAGATTATAAAACTCATAAACATCCATGCTCTGCTTTTCAAAGTTATCAATCTTATTTACCACAAGAACAACCTTCTTGTGGGACTTACGAAGCATATCTGCCACCTGATAATCTGCATCCACCAGGCCGGTCTTTCCATCGGTCAGAAAGAGTACGACATCAGCCATCTCAATGGCCATCTCCGCCTGCTCCCGCATATGCTTCAGCATCAGATCGTTGGTCTCCGGCTCAATACCGCCGGTATCCATCAGCGTAAAGCTGTGATTCAGCCATGTCACATCTGCATAGATCCTGTCTCTGGTAACACCCGGCGTATCCTTAACGATGGAAATACGTTCTCCCACCATCATATTAAACAACGTGGACTTTCCCACATTTGGGCGTCCCACGATCGCTACGATTGGTTTTGCCATTTTAAACAGCCTCCCTTCTGCAAATTATTTTTCTACTACATTGTCTGCAAGATAAGATTTTACCTTTTTGTACAGCAGATCATCCATGATCAGATCCTTTGCATCGGTACCGTAGAAATTATGAAACTGCTCATTCAACGCATCCTCATCCTTGCAATTATAAGTAGAGAGATAGCTCTTAAGCTCCTCCTGATACTCTTTATCTGAAATCTTGATATTTTCCTTCTCGGCGATTGCTCCGTATACAAGCTGCTTACCCACATCTTCTTTGGCAGTCTTGGTCAGATCCTTCTTAAAATCTGCCGAAGTGGTCTTCTGTGCAGAAAGATAGTCGGAAATCGTGTAATTGTTCTGCTGCAGATAATAATTGATGGAGGTATAGAGCTGATCGTACATCTCCTTTGTTCTCTTCTTTGGATACTCATTGACCTTGGACGCATTATATACGCTGTCCCAGGCGAGATCTTCTGTAGATTTCTGACGCAGGGTTGACTCATAATCCTCCAGAGACTTGTAGGAGGTCAGATTCTTTGTGACGAACTCGTCCGTAAGCTCCGGACGGATCTTCTTTCCCTGAATATAATTAACTGTCACACTGAATACCGCCTTTTTGCCGGCCAGATCCGGATTATTGGAATAGCTGTCCGGGAATGTCGCCTTAACATCCAGCTTTTGTCCGACAGAGGCCCCGATCAGTCCATCCTCGAAGCCCGGAATAAATGTGCCTGATCCAATGGTCAGATTATACCCGTCGGGATTATCCTTCTTGGTGCATGAGCCACCGTCAAATTTCTTGCCATCTACCTTGCCCACATAATAAATATTGACGGTATCGCCCTTCTTCACCTTGCCGCTCTTTTTCTTTTTGTACTCTGCATAGGTATCCAATGTGGAATCGATCTGTTTCTGAACCTGCTCATCAATCTCTGATTTCTTTACGGAAATCTTTTTATACTCTCCCAATGTCACATACTCGGAATCTGCCTTTTCCGTGGTTTTCTTCTTTCCCACGCTGCAGCCTGAAGTGAATGCTACGGTTACACATAAAAGCACGGAAAGTGCTATCTGACTTGTTTTTCTCAAAATAATACCTCCAATTATCTTATAAATTATTAACGAATATAATAGTCTCTAATCATACAACGCCATACTAATTTATATCATAAACCGCCCGAAATGAAAAGCCCTTTGAGAAAAATTCACCGAGAACTCAAAAAGCAGCCATTGACGGATACGTCGAAAAGGGATATATTTTTGAATAGGAGTGAAAATTTTCAGATTGGAGAAGAATTATGTCAAATATAAATTATCATGACTCTTTATTAGTGGCACCTCTTCGTATTATCGCATTAAACAACTGTAAGGAGCTTGGTGAAAAGATCAACCAGCTTATCATTGAGCGCCGTCACAAGGCACTTTCCGAAGCAGGCTCCGGCAGATCCTCTTTTAAAATGCAGGAATACGACAGAGATGACTATCTCGTTTCTTATGACTGTCCGCGTTTTGGTACCGGCGAGGGACGTGCCGTGATCAATCAGTCTATCCGCGGAACAGATCTTTTTATCATTGCGGATACCGTCAATTACAGTGAGCTTTTTAAAATGCACGGAAGCATTTCCCAGATGTCCCCGGACGACCATTTCATGGATCTGAAACGCATCATTATGGCATGTGGTGGAGCTCCCCGCCGTATCACTGTGATCATGCCTTATCTTTATGAGGGACGTCAGAATGTCCGCACGGCAAATGAATCCCTGGATTGCGCCCAGGCATTGCAGGAGCTGACACAGATGGGCGTTGAGACGATCATTACCTTTGATGCCCACGACAGCCGTGTCCAGAATGCGATCCCGATCCACGGCTTTGATAACTTCTACACCTCCTACCAGTTTATCCGGGAGATTTTTGAACGTAATCCGGAAATGCCTGTGGACGCTGATCACCTGATGATCGTCAGTCCGGACGAGGGCGGCATGGGACGCGCCGTCTATTATGCCAGCCTGTTAGGCGTTAATATGGGTACCTTCTACCGCAGAAGAGATTACTCTATTACCGTAAACGGAGAACACCCGATTGTTTCTGTAGAGTTTCTTGGAAATGATCTTGCCGGCAAAAATATTATCCTGTTAGATGATATGATCGCATCCGGTCAGACCATTATAGACGCTGCAGAGGAGCTCAAAAAACGTGGTGCTGCCAAAGTGATCATCTGTGCAACCTTCGGCTTATTCTCCAACGGTCTTTCCCAAATTGATGAGGCCTACGAAAGAGGTATTTTCGATAATATTTACACCACCAATCTGGTACATTGTCCAACAGAGCTGCTTCACAAGCAGTATTATGTAAATGTCGATATGAGTGCATATATTTCTCTGATCATTGACACATTAAACCATGATACCTCTGTCAATAATATCCTTGATGCCACCAGCCGTATTCAGGAGCTGGTAAAGAAACGTCTGCAGGAGCAGGGTAAGTAAGATTCTATAAAATCCATAGAAATAAAGAGAGGATGGAATGTCCTCTCTTTTTGATTTCTTATTGATTATCTTCTCTCAAGCCACTCCTCATTCACCATGCTGACACTTCAGCTCTCTGATCCGCAGAAATCCGTTCAGATTTCCGCGCTTTCCATGACTTGCCCTGTGTGAAAACAATAGCTCATGATTGCAGCAGGTACACACTCCTGCCAGATGAATATGCTCTGGCTGTACCCCTGCTCTTTTTAGCTGATACCAGTTTGCCGCCCAGAGATCCAGCTGGTATTTCTGCTCCCCTTCTTCAGTCACCCTTCCCTTCTGCAGGATCTGTTTCATTTCATCTGCTTCATATGCTGTCTCAAACTGCTTCGCAACATCCTCACTGATCTCATAGCATTTCTGGCAGATGGAAGGACCGATCAGCACCCGGATATCCTCCGGATGACAGCCCATCCCCTGCAGCTTCCGGACCGTCTCCGCTCCAATCCCCGCCACAGTTCCTTTCCATCCGGAATGTGAGGAAGCAATGATCCTTTGAACCGGATCGCAAAAAAACAGCGGAACGCAGTCTGCATAAGAGGTTGCCAGCAAAAGCTCCGGAATATCCGTGATCATTCCGTCCACACCCCTTAACTTCTTTTGAATCTCCGTACCGGCACAATATCCCTCATCCACATACTCAACCATCGTTTCATGCACCTGATCGGATAGCACCAGCTTCTCCGCCTCACTGCCGATGGACACACAATACCGTCGGTAATTCTCGCAGACGTTTTCCCTTGGCTCTCCTCTGTCCCAGCCCAGATTCAGAGACGAAAGATATCCCTTACTGACACCTCCCAGTCTGGTAGAAAAGGTAAGCTGCAGCCACTCCTGCCGATCAAAGGAACGGAAGTGAAGATATGGGACATCTGCCTCCTCCTCCAAAACCGTTTCTTTGTCATCATAGTAACCGGCATATGGCTTTCCCTCTGCCGCAAATTCTTTTCCGATTTTTCGAATCAGTTCCATAATCCTAATCTCCTGCTACATCAATAAATTGATCAATTCCTATTTTTGCATCCCATGCTGATTGTCCGGTCTCTTCTTATCTCCTGCATTATATAAACTCAAATGCGTTCTTAATATGCTCCAGCGTCCCGTCTCCTGATACTGCGATCACATCAAAACGGCAGGCATGATCCATGCCGAACCCACACTTTTTATAATAATACAGCGTAGTCCGGCATATTTGTCTCTGCTTGGCAGTATTTACCGACTCCAGGGCATTTCCGTATCCGCCCTTTCCCCGGTATCTGCATTCACAGATCACCAGCATGCCTGCCGCATCCTCTGCAATGATATCAATTTCTCCATGACGTCCCGCATGGTAATTTCTTTCCAGAATAATATAGCCCTGTTTCTTTAAATACTCTGCGGCCATATCCTCATAATAACTCCCGATCTCCCGTCGATTATGCATTCCTACCTCTTTTATTCAACTGCTCCCGGACCCGTTTTTCCGGATGATCCATGACCTTTGCTTTTATATTGTCCATGGCATCTACAAATACAAGTACATCTGCTACCACCTGATAAAGCTCCGGCGGAATGTACTCTCCGATCTCAATCTCCCGGAGGCTCCCTGCAAGCTTTTCATCCTTATGTACCGGAATATCCGCCTCTCTGGCTGTCTGTATGATCTTTTCGGCCACGTATCCCTGCCCCGAGGCTATTACCTTTGGTGCCTGATCTGTCGGCTCATACTCCAGCGCAACTGCCGTTTTCTTTTCCTTATCCGGCCGGTGGAAATACTGAAATCCATCCTTCGCCATGGAATCACCTGCTTTCATCAACAAACTAAATAAACAGATTCTTTATTTATTGCCCACCCATTTATCTGCTCAGTCTTCCGTACACTCTAATAAAAATTTTTGATAAATGTACGCCTGTGAATCGGACATGGTCCATACTCCTGAATTGCTTCGATATGCATCTTTGAACCATAACCCTTGTGCTTTGCAAAGCCATATTCCGGATAAAGGGAATCATATTCCACCATCATCCGGTCCCTGGTCACCTTCGCGAGAATACTGGCTGCGGCAATCGATACACTTTTGGCATCACCCTTCACGATCCCCACCTGCTTCATCGGCATTGCCGGAATGGTTACAGCATCTACCAGAAGAAGATCCGGAACCACCTTCAGTCCATCCAACGCCTGGTGCATTGCCTCGTAAGTTGCCTGAAGGATATTGATCTCATCAATTCTTTGTGGCGATACGATCCCTACAGCGCATGCGACAGCTTTCTCCTGTATCTCGTCAAATAACTCCTCTCTTCTGGAAGCACTGACCTGCTTGGAATCATTGAGGTATAAAATAGAGCAGTCCTTCGGAAGGATTACGGCTCCGGCAACCACCGGTCCCGCCAGAGGTCCCCTTCCCGCCTCATCTATACCACAGATTGCTGTATAATCTGCATATTTCTTTTCAAACTGTTTCATTCCTTCCAGACGTTCCAGCTCAATTTGCAGCCTTTCTCTTTCTTTGACTGTTTTTGCGATCAGATCCTGAACACCTTTCCTGCTGTCCGAACGATAATATTCCGCCAGCTTTTCCCTGGCATCAATATCTGCCGCTGTCTGAAATTCTTCCTTAATATCCCGGATTGATTTCATATTTTTCTCCTTACTTCAAACCGCCAAAATGATTTAACGGCCATGTACAGATCCATGCCTCTCCCACAATGTCATTTTTGTTTACAAGCCCCACATATGAATTACGGCTGTCTGTACTCATGTTACGGTTATCTCCCATCACAAAATACTGATTTTCTCCCAATACCAATGGATTCTCTGCAATTCCGGCCTCATTGATCGTTGTGGAAGAATATTTATCATCTGTCAGCTTCTCGTTATTGATATATACACTGCCGTCAATGATCTGTACCGTCTCTCCCGGCAGACCAATGACTCTCTTGATATAATATGTCTTTTCAGTGGAACCGCTGTCATAATTTACCGGAAATACAACAACATCATATCGTTTCGGATCCGTAAAATAATATGACAGGCGCTGGATCACTACACTGTCTCCGTCGGTGAGGGTCGGTTCCATGGATTCTCCCTCTACCGGAGTCTGATATGCTACATAATTTGTCACAAAGGAAGCCAGAAAATAGGCAATGCCAATGCAAAAAGCAATAATAACAATATTGGTCAGCAGATGAGAAGCTTTTCCGGCCTTTTGGGGAATTGCTTCTTTCATGTCCTGCAATTTTTTGGAAAAACGGTTTTGTTCAACAGCCTCTCCCTCCAGCTGGACGATCTGGGCATCGACTGCCGCTCCATCAGCCGGATCATACATTTCTCCTGCCTCCACAGCTTCTCCCTCCATGGTAGCTGCTGTTTCATGCTTCTTCCGGAGAAAGCCCGATACTTTCTTTCCGATACCGCTTGCTGTTGAAGCTGCCTTATGGGCAAGCTCTGCTCCCTTTTCTGCTGCAGTTTCGCTCTTCTCCTGCTGTTTTTCTGCCTGAAGCTGACGATTCTCCTCCATGGCAGCATTGACTTCTTCCAATGTTCTTTCTTCCGGAGCAAGTTTTTTCTTAATATCCGAAAATTTCTTTTTGATCCCTGCCACATCCAGCTTGATGGTGATCTCTACCGTATGATTCTCATCCTGCTCTCCATCCATTGGTTTTGTTTCTTCTGAAATGGTCTCCAGTGCTGAGGATTTCGGTCTGACCGGTCTGGAGGTGGATGTGCTGACCGAGATTAAATGCTCTTTCTTGGGCTGTTCCGGTTTTGGCACCTCAGCCTGCGAAAGCTCTGGCTGCTGTGAGCCGGTTGTTGCCTTTACTTCTGCGGATTTAAGAGGCGTCTGATCCGGCATACTCTGTCGTGTGATCTGCCCCTCGGGCAGCGCACTCTGTTTCTGTTGTGCAGTAACAGGCTGTGCCTGTCTGTTTACACCCGCTGTCGGCTGCTGTGGTGCAACCTGCTGTGCCTGTCTGTTTGCCCCCGCTGTCGGCTGCTGTGGTGTAACCTGCTGTGCCGGTCTGTTTACACCCGCTGTCGGCTGCTGTGGTGCAACCTGCTGTGCCTGTCTGTTTACACCCGCTGTCGGCTGCTGTGGTGCAACCTGCTGTGCCTGTCTGTTTACACCCGCTGTCGGCTGCTGTGGTGTAACCTGCTGTGCCGGTCTGTTTACACCCGCTGTCGGCTGCTGTGGTGCAACCTGCTGTAACGGTCTGTTTACACCCGCTGTCGGCTGCTGTGGTGCAACCTGCTGTGCCTGTCTGTTTACACCCGCTGTCGGTTGCTGTGGTGTAACCTGCTGTAACGGTCTGTTTACACCCGCTGCCGCTTGCTGTGGTGGACGAACCTGACCCTGTACGATTCTCTGACCGGTTTGCTGTACACTTTCCCGTTGTACAGAGTTCCCTTGTGATAATGTATGTTGTACCGGCCGTGACTGGCTTACTGCCTTTGGTTGTGCCTGCTGAGCCTGTCCGGCTGACGGCTGCTGTGATGGACGGGCCTGTCCTTGTACGGCTCTCTGACCTGGCTGCTGTATATTGGTCTGTTGTACAGCCCCTCCCTGTGATGATGTACGCTGCGCCGGACGTATCTGACTAATCGTCCCCGGCTGTGCCGGACGAGACTGACCGGCTGCCAGCTGCTGCACCGGGCGGGACTGGCTAATCGTCCCCGGCTGTACCGGACGAGCCTGACTGGCTGACAGCTGCTGCACCGGGCGGGACTGGCTAATCGTCCCCGACTGTACCGGACGGGCCTGACTTCCCGTCTGCCCTTGTGGTGATGCCTTATGTACGGGTACAGAAGCTGAGGATTCCCCCGTCTTTTTTCCCTCCAGTCTGGCTCTGATCTCCTCTGCAAACGCCAAACTGTCCTCGATCATTTTCTCGTCATACATAAGCTGTTCCCCCTACAAAAGCACTTTATTTTTCAGGCTGCTCCAGGCTGATACAGCCGAGTCTGCCATTTCGAAAATCATCTATCACGTAATTTGCTGCCTTGTCCAGATCGTACTCCCCGCCTGCCTTCAGACATCCTCTGCGCTTCGCTACACGCTCTAAAAGCTCCACCTCATTCTCTGCAGGATCGATCTGATACGTTTCAGGAATCGCCTGCGGATAATGCTCCTGAAGATACTGCATCAAAAGCAGACACAATTCATATTGATTCGATAACTCGTCCTTGATGGATCCGATAAACGCCAGCCGAAGACCAACTGTCTGATCCTCAAACTTAGGCCATAAGATCCCCGGTGTATCCAATAGCTCCACGTTTTTATTGAGGCGTATCCACTGCTTTCCTTTTGTAACACCCGGTTTATTTCCTGTTTTGGTACAGGACTTGCCCGCAAAGCTGTTAATAAATGTAGACTTACCTACATTAGGTATCCCCACGATCATCGCACGGATCGGTCTGTTCAGGATCCCTCTGCGACGGTCACGCTCTATCTTCTCCTTACAGGCACTTTGGATCACCTCATTAACCTTCTTGACACCTTTTCCGTTTTTTGAATTGACTAAAGAAACAAAAAAACCTTTTTCTTCATAATACTTTTTCCACTGTGCCGTTACGGCCGGGTCTGCCAGATCGCATTTATTCAATAAAATAATACGGGATTTGCCATTTGCCATAGGATCAATATCCGGATTTTTACTGCTGAGTGGCACTCTGGCATCCACCAGCTCGATGATCACATTGATCAGCTTAAGATCCTCCTGCATTGCTCTTTTTGCCTTTGACATATGCCCCGGATACCATTGAAACTCCATACTATAAACCAAACCTTTCTCTTCTCTGTCCTTTTCCAATGACTATGATAAATTACTGCTGGTATCTGACTTTTGGAAGTTGTTGATCATTCCAATAAATGTAAAAGAATTCATGCGTATCCATGCTTTCCCCACGATGGAACTTCTGGAAATATTGCCCACGGTGGCATTCCGGCTGTCCTCACATTCATTTCGGTTATCTCCCAGAACAAAATACTGCCCCTTGTCCAACGTGAATGCATCCTCTGCCATTCCACCATTATCCATCAAAGGAAAATCAAGCTTTTCCTTTAACTTTTTCCCATTGATGTAAACCTGTCCATCCTGAATCTGAACTTTCTCTCCCGGCAGACCGATCACACGCTCCAACGTAAAATAGCTGTGCTCCGAGCCCGTCTGCCGTACAACAACCACATCATTGCGATGGATCTTATGAAAACGATACGACAGCTTATTAACCAAAACACAGTCACCTGATTTCAGAGTCGGACTCATATATTCTCCTGAGACCGTCATTTTCTCAAGTCCATATCTGGTAATCGCAAAAGCCACAAATACAACGATCACCGCTTCAACCAGGGTGATCATCAATTTCAGGATAAACTGTTTCGAAAAACGACGTTCTTCCAAGTCAAAATCATATTTCATGTTATTTATTTCCTGTCTCTATATTGTTCAAAACACGCAGTGCATGCTTTGGAATAAACTTTTCAAAATGCTCCTTACAAAACTGCTCTGCATATGGCTGTGCTGTACAGATCTCTGCATATTCTCTCAATCTGTTACATAAAAGCCCATATTCCTTTACTGTCAGCTTTCCCTTCTTGAGCAGAAGATAATAGTTTTCCTTATCAGGCTCATAATAAACAGCGCTGCTGATCGGTTTATCCATCGTAATCCCGGCTGCAAGATGCTCCAGCTCCCGCAGTGACTCAAACATAAAGATCCGTGGTGCACTAAGAAGCTTTGTTTCTTTCTCGATCTTGTGTTTCTCCGCCTCACGGAATATCTCCTGCAGACTATTGTCCTGCGCATTCTCCACCTCAGCTGCCAGCTCTGAGGATAATTCATCATTCTCCTCAGAAAGCTTCTCCTCTGTCTCCGGATCGATCAATGCTGCCAGCTGCTGGTGAATATGCTGCAGCATATTCTGAAATCCATCGCTGCTGTTATCCCGCTCTGACAGTGTGATCACAATGCCATTGTCCGGCATCTTCATGATCTGCATGGAAACCATGCCGCTATGCGCCTCATAGCCAATCTCTTCCTCTGCACGCTCCACCAGATGCTCAAAAAAATCTCTCGCCTTCTCCTGATTTGAGAAAAAATCCTCTATTCGAAAACCGTATGCATTCATTTCTTCCTCGGACAAAATACACTGTACGGTATTTTTATCTATTCTGCGAAAATCCATGTACATTCCTCCTATCTATGCCATATATTATGTTATTCCATCCATATATACAGCTACTCCTCATTATCTTAATGCACTGACACTCATCTGTCAAATCATCCGATTGAAAAAACACAAAGATTTCATATTTTCTACAAAAACAGTGCAAAGCTGGCAAGCACCACAATACCAAGTACAATACGATACCATCCAAACACCTTGAAATCGTGCTTTTTAATGTATCCCATCAGAAATCGTATCACAAGAACAGATACCAGAAAAGCGGAAATCATTCCCACTGCCAGAACACCTGCCTCTAATGCAGTAAAATGGAAGCCAAATTTTATCAGCTTAATAAGACTGGCACCAAACATCACCGGAATTGCCAGATAAAAGGTAAATTCTGCTGCAATCTGTCTGGAAAGCCCCAGGATCAGTCCACCGATGATCGTTGCACCGGAACGGGAGGTTCCCGGAAATACCGCTGCCACCAGCTGAAATACGCCGATCAGAAATGCTGTCTGATATGTAATATCTTTAATGGAAGTAATCTTTGCGGATCTCTTTTTATTCCAGTCCTCTACCAGAATAAATAAAATACCTACCACGATCAGCATAATAGACACGGTTCTGTAATTATAAAACAATGCTTCCAGATAATCCCCTGCAGCAAGCTCAATGATCACTGCCGGAATACATGCAACTACAATCTTGAGCCACATCACAAAAATATCCTCTTTGATCCAGCCCGGAAGAACCTTATTCGTGCCATCGGACTTTCTCTGAAATGGCCATATCTGCTTCCAGAACAACAAGACAACCGCCAGGATCGCTCCCAACTGGATCACCACAAGATACATTTCCTTGAACGCTTCTGACATGGAAAGCTGTACAAACTCATCCAGCAGGATCATATGACCTGTACTGCTGACCGGCAGCCACTCGGTAATTCCCTCTACAATACCAAATAATAATGATTTTAATATTTCTAACACGTTTTCCTCCGTCCTGTGTCCTTTCAGGGACACCTGCATTATTTGCATGTTTGCATCGGAAGCCTTGACGCCAGTTAGCCGCCACATATTCACAATTCTTCCCATGCTCTACATAAATACTACTATACTATACCCAAATATGCCTTAAAGTACAAGTAGAAAGAGCTTAACATTCCCTTAACTTTATCTAAACAGAAAAAAGACAAAAAAGTACCCTGCAGAGAATACACTCCACAGGGTACTTAATTTCACGTTTCCATATATAAGAAGGATTTCCTATGAAACAAATTATTTAACAACCTTCTTCAGCTCTTCTGTAAGCTTTGGAACAATCTTGTTCAGATCGCCAACAATACCGTAATCTGCTACATCGAAGATTGGAGCAGAATCGTCCTTGTTGATCGCGATGATGATGTCTGACTCTTCCATACCTGCTGTATGCTGGATTGCACCGGAAATACCGATTGCAAAGTATACATTAGGACGAACAGTCTTACCTGTCTGACCTACCTGAAGCTCTTTTGGAAGCCATCCGTTATCTACTACGGCACGGGAGCAGCTTACAGTACCACCGATCACGTCAGCCAGATCCTGAAGCATCTTGAAGTTCTCTGCACTTCCAACACCACGGCCACCGGATACGAGGATCTTTGCATCCATGATATCAACAGTATCAGAAAGCTCCTTAACAATGTCAAGGATCTCAACATACTTATTGTCCGGAGTAAATCCAGGATTATACTCAATTACCTCAGCCTTAGCACCGGCAATTGGATTGATCTTCTGCATTACACCAGGACGAACTGTTGCCATCTGAGGACGGTTGTCAGGACATGCGATTGTTGCGATGGTGTTACCACCGAATGCAGGACGAGTCATAAGAAGCTGATTGTGCTTCTGCTCCTGTCCAGGGATTGCATTCAGAGGGAAATCACCGATCTCAAGTACAGTACAGTCTGCAGTCAGACCTGTTGCAACTCTTGCAGAAACGCGAGGGCCAAGGTCACGACCGATTGCTGTAGCACCAACCAGAACGATCTCCGGCTTGTACTCGTTGATTACTGATGCTAATGCATGTGCATATGGCTCTGTTCTGTATTCCTTGAGCTCAGGGTCATCAACAACGATAACCTTGTCTGCACCATACTCTGCAAGCTGATCTACAAGTCCTTTTACGTCAGAACCGATCAGAACAGCTGTAACTTCTGTATTCAGAGGAGCTGCGAGCTCCTTTGCTTTTCCAAGCAGCTCAAATGCGATGCTGCTCAGCTCATTGTCTACCTGCTGTGCAAAGACATAGACACCCTTATATTCTTCTAAATTCATTATTGTCACCACTTTTCCTTATTTTGATTAGATTACATGCTTCTCTTTTAACTTGCCCATGATGTATGATACTGCATCATCCGGAGAATCCGGAGTAACAACCTCGCCAGCACCCTTCTTTACCTTATCAGATGCCTTTGCAATCTTTGTAGGAGAACCCTTCAGACCAAGGTTAGAATCATCTACATCCTTGAGGTCAGCTCTGCCCCAGACTGTAATCTCTTTCTCATATGCATCAAAGATTCCGCCCGGTGTCATGTAACGAGGCTCATTCAGCTCAGAAAGAGCAGTGATCAGACATGGCATCTTTGCTTTCAGTACGTGATATCTGTCATCGAACTGACGCTCAACGATCACGCTGTCACCCTCAACCTTAATGTTCTTTGCATAAGAGATAACAGGAAGATCCAGATGCTCAGAGATCTGTGGTCCAACCTGTGCGGTATCACCATCGATAGCCTGACGGCCTGTGATGATCAAATCATAATCAATATTTCTCAAAGCGCCGGCAATTGTCGTAGAAGTTGCCCATGTATCAGCACCACCGAGTACACGGTCTGTTACAAGGATACCCTTGTCAGCACCCATAGCAAGTGCTTCACGAAGAACTTCCTCAGCCTTTGGAAGACCCATTGTAAGAACGGTTACTTCCACATTGTCTTTGCCCATATCGTCTTTAATTCTGAGTGCTGCTTCCAAACCAGCTTTATCGTCCGGGTTCATGATGGCAAGCATAGCACCTCTGTCCAGAGTACCGTCCGGATTAAACTTAACTCCGCCCTTTGTATCTGGAACCTGCTTAATACAAACTACTATTTTCACAGCTTTGTCACTCCTTGTCTTTTATTTTTATTCAGTGAATCCATTGTTTCTATTAACGGAGAAGAGCACCAGAGATAACCATACGCTGAACCTCTGAAGTTCCCTCGTAGATCTCTGTGATCTTTGCATCACGCATCATACGCTCTACATCGTACTCTCTGATATATCCATAACCACCAAACAACTGAACACACTTGGTAGTAACCTCCATTGCAACCTCAGCAGCATAAAGCTTAGCCATAGCTGCCTCAACAGAGTAAGAAACCTTTGCACCATTTGCAAATTCCTGTTTCTTAAGAGCTGCCTTGTATACAAGAGCTTTAGCAGCCTCAATCTTTGTAGCCATATTTGCAAGCTGGAACTGTGTATTCTGCTGAGCAGAAATAGCACGTCCGAACTGTTTTCTCTCCTTGGTATACTCAATCGTCTTCTCTAAAGCACCCTCAGCAAGACCAAGAGCCTGGGAAGCGATACCGATACGTCCACCATCCAGAGTATGCATAGCGATTGGGAATCCCTTACCGCGGGTACCTAACAGGTTCTCCTTTGGAATACGGCAATCCTCGAAGATCAGCTCGTATGTAGAAGATCCACGGATACCCATCTTCTTCTCCTTTGTACCGAAGGAGAATCCAGGAGTTCCTTTCTCTACGATAAATGCGGAGAAGTTCTTTTTCTTTCTGCCGCGCTTGTCCTCTGTAATATCAGTAACAGCGATGATGATATAAACATCAGCAACCTTACCGTTTGTGATGAAGCACTT
>CADAKW010000024.1 GCA_902788645.1 uncultured Lachnospiraceae bacterium | reverse complement strand
TAGATGGTGATCAAAGCGAGAATCAAAGTGACAATAAAACAGATGATTTTATTTCTGTTTTTATGTATTATTTCTTTCATATATTAACGTTTGTGCAAAGGCACAATCTCTTGTGATGAATAATGATAACAAGTTACCATATTACTATAACATAAAACAAATGATAAAAGGGGTATTATCATTAAAAAGCAGAAAAATTTAATAAATAGAGAAAAATGTTAATCAGTCCATTAACGAAATTATGCCGGTAAAATAAAAGCAGGCAAATAAATTGATATTTGTTAATTATTGTAATACGATAATAAATTATTGACAAATATAAATCCCGTGCTATAATGTTCTTATCGTAATACGATAAACAATAGCTGTGTCATATAAAACCGGCCGGCGTAGATATGGCACATCAGGGGGATGATTTTCTGTATTGAAAGCAGACATATTAAAAACAAAAATAAAACAACGCTCGAAACAAAAGGCATTGATTTTCATTGCTTTTCTGGTAGCGGTTCTGATCGCAGGAATGTTTTTATCGGAACGAAAAACATTGCAGTCACAATTTCCGCTGGAGCCGGATGCCGTGTGCTTCCGGGATACGGGACAGTATCAGGATGTGGTGAGTTATAAATATAAGAGCCGCATATATGTCCCCTATGGGAGACGAAAGGACTGCTGGGGGAAGCCGCGGAGCCGGGAAATTGACCGGTGTATTGGATATGTGGAGGACGATGCGGTCCCGGAAAAGCAGATGAGGGATACGAATGCCGTTGACAGCGGAGTGCGCATTTATACGCTGAAAGGGGACAATGAACATAATTTTTTGATGGAGTATGTTGAAACCGGATTGATGGATGAGCCGACGTATCTCCGGGCAGTCGATACAAAGGGGGAAGCTGCCGGACAAGTGGGACTTCCGGATTATTTAGAGCCGGAGGAGACAGATGCCATGGCGGCAGTCTGGAGATAGAGATATAGAGCTCAGTGAAAATAGAGACCGGGAATCGAAAGACAATAAAAACTATATACGGAAAGGAATGGATGATTATAATGGAACAAAAAACATTGGCAGGATGGTTAAAAATTATTATTATCGGTACAGGGATTTGCGGCATCGTGATCGGTGCCCTGATTTTGCCGGAGGTAGGACGGGAGATTGTTGCGGCAAACAAAGAGTTTTCTTCCTGGCTGATGCCGTGGCTTGTCTTTCTGTGGCTGGGAATGATCCCGTGTTATGTGGCGCTGGTATTTAGCTGGCAGATCGCAGACCGGATCGGGAAAGACCGGTCCTTTACCATAGAGAATGCATTGCGCCTAGGATGGATATCCAGACTGGCGGCAGGAGATACGGCTTTCTTTTTTGGAGGAAATATAGTATTGTGGTTATGTGGGAAAAATCATCCCGGAATTTTGCTGGGAGCATTGTTTATCTGCTTTGTGGGGATTGTGATCGCCGTGGCAATGGCGGTGCTGTCGCATCATACGAGGAAGGCGGCTGCGTTGCAGGAGGAAAGTGACCTGACGATCTGACGATACAAGAAAGGAATGAACGGCATTATGGAAGAATTATTACCGGGGGAGATTATATTTAATATTGATGTGATGCTGGCAAAGCGGAAGATGAGTGTGACGGAGCTGGCGGACCGGGTGGGGATCACCCTTGCCAATATGTCCGTTCTGAAAAACGGCAAGGCAAAGGCACTAAAGGTGTCAACGTTGATCAAAATCTGTCATGCGCTGGACTGCCAGCCGGGAGATATTTTGGAATATCGGGAGGAGGGATAACAAATGAGACGTTGTATGGATTCGGACAATCTTCACAGAAGATTAAAAAAGATTATAGGCCAGGTCAAGGCCATTGACCGGATGGTAGATGAGGATGTGCCATGTGAGGATGTGCTGGCACAGCTCAATGCGGCAAAGTCCGCACTGAATAAATGTGGTCAGGTTGTGTTGGAGGGGCATATTAATCACTGCATTAAAGACGCCATTGAAAAGGGGGATGAGGAAGGAGGAGATCAAGAATTTCACAAAGGCGATCGAACGCTTTGCGAATATGCAGTAGGTTTTGATGAGTTATACTTATCGGAACATATAAGAGAAATACGCTTCCTTAAAGGCGGCATAATTATTTCGGGAAATCGGGATATTTGTCCCATTTTTGGTACTGATCTGAGTCTTGGTAAACTGTTCCACATGGTTTAGATTTACGATATAGCTGCGATGGCATTTAAAGAAGCCCTTTTCCAGGGTGAAAATTTTTTCGCATTTAGAAAAAAGCTCTCGTATTTCTATGTCCGTATCATTGGACAGAGAAACCAGGACTCTTTTATTTTGAGCTTCCAGATAATCCACATCCTCCAATGTGATCCGGCAGAAACCGGTGTCTGTCTGGGCGGCAAAGAACTCACGGGCGGTATGTGTTGTTTCCCAAAAATCGTCCAGGACATCAAACAGCCGGTCCGCCTCAAGGGGCTTTATCAGATAATTTAAAGCCTTGACCTCATAAGAATCCACGGCATATTCCCGGGAAGAGGTTAGAAAAATGATGGGAACGGACTGATGGTCCTGACGCAGTTCTCTGGCGGTATCCATTCCATTGAGCAGGGGCATGATGATATCAAGAATAACCAGATCCATACAATATGTCTGGTGTGCCTGGATCAGATCATCTCCATTGGAAAAACGATATAATGTAATATCAACTCCCCGCTGATCTGCCCATTGTTTTAAAAGACGTTCTGTTTCCTCTAAATATGGTAACTCATCATCACAAATTGCTATCTTCATAAACAGGTACCTCTAAAATTAATATCTGTGCGTGGTTATAAAACACAAATAACATTTCTTATATTATGATTCTCAGTATAAATATATGGTTCAGGACAGAAAAATGATACTGTCCGTGCAGCTGCTCTACATAGTATACAATACTTTTCACCCCGATGCCATGCCCCTTTTGGGCGGATGCAGGAATTCCATCGATAAATTTGGGAATACGTTCCACAGGATTTTCAATTTCCAGAAGCAGCTGGTGATCCTTCTGGGTAAGGGAGAGGCGGGTCCACTTTTCGCCGGATTGCAGCGTTTCCAGAGAATGCATTGCATTTTCGAGAGCGTTTGACAGGATCGTGCAGATGGCAAGATCGGGACAGGAAAGGACTTCGCCGGTATGGATCGTGCAATGCAGCGTAAATCCCTTATCGGAAAAACGCATCTGGTAAATGGAAATCACGGAATTGATCATTTCATTCCGACTGTAGCGTTCAATGATCGTTTCATCATAGGCATCGCCAATTTCTTTAATGTATTTCCGTGCCGGTTCGGTAGAGTCTTCCTGCAGCAGCGTCATCAAAATATTCAGATGATGCCGCATATCATGGCGAAGAATGGAAAGTTCCTGTTTACTGTTCCGAACCTGATCAATCTCTTTTTGGATGGACAAAAGCTGAATTTCCATAAGATCACTGTATTGGCGGATCTCCTGTTTTTTTCAAATTCTTTATAGTATACCAGAAGAAAGATCAGATATGAGATGCAGAATGCAAAGCTCATGAACTCCACAATAGCTTTGTTTCCGGAATACAGCAGATTCGAAAATTTCGTTGTTGCATAATCAAAAATGTAATAGGTCAATGGAAGAAAGCCGATCACACAAAGCTCCCGTTTTTCTTTGGCAAATACGGCGGCTGTTGTATGACATACAAAACGGCAGAGAAGCACAAAGGTTAAAATAGTCGCGGCAATGCGTGCTGAATAATAACACAAGTCCTGTCCGGTGAGGTCAAGGACAAATAAGCCGATCCACGTACTTACCTGACAACATAAATACGCTGAAAAAACAGAGGTAAAGCTGGATAGTAACGGGTATTTATAATACAAGTGTAGAAAAAAAGCCAGTGGCAGATGAATGATCAGAGGATAGATCTGTCGGGCAAATGCATCGCTGATGGTTAAAGAAAACAGAAGATAGGTGAGTCCCTCTCCACAAAATAACAAAAAAAGGATGCCGATGTTTTTGAGATTCTGACGGACACCCAGAAAAAAAGCGGAGATATAAATGCCAAACAATAATGTTGTCAGATCGTGGGTTGAAGATAAAATTTCAATGAGCATTGGCATTTCCTCCTTGTTGTCATAGTCTGATTATAAAAGGTTTTTATAGGAAAAACAACCGGATTCTTTTACCATTCACACCATATATGCTCCGTTCGCGCAAAAAACAGTAACGTTAATGCAAAAATGATATACTACTACTGATAAATAAAGAAAAATAACTTTCTACTCTACAAGGAAAGCAAGAACAAGGAGAAAAATACATGAAAAGACTATTATTATGTTTCATGATGTTTTTAAGTCTGATTGTATTTCTACAGGTAACACCTGTAAATGCAGCAGATGATCAGGAGGTCACGATCTATGATATCAGAAGTGATTATGGGGCCAAAGTTAAGGTGCAGGAAGAACTTCAGAAGGAATATCCAATACCGGGTCATGTTACGGGTACCAGGTACAATGTGGTGTCTGGTGACGGTTCTGTGACTGTATCGGCGAAAGGTGTGGTTACGGCCAAGCGCAGTTATTGGAAAGATTACGGCGATGCGGGAATATGGCCAAGTTCCGAGAGGAATTATGATTATTATACGATCACACCCGGTGATGCAGTGATCGAAATTACTTACAAGGGTGTAACGAAAAGCCTGACGGTGCATCTTGTGAATTATGAAACGGTTTATGTGGATCAGGTAATACAAGATTACATTGATGCAAATATCGGGGAAGACATGAGTGATATGGAACTCATCAATGCGATTGCAAAGTTTGCAGCACAGTATGATTATCTCCAAACATCCTCCTCTCTTTCCGATATGGTGATTTTGAAGAGCTGTAATGATAAAGCTGCGGCAGAGTCGGTTGTTAAGCTGGCTGAGAAGCTGGGATATGATGCATGGTCGTTTGCTGAAACGAAACAGACTACCAGCCGAAAACTCGCGATGGTAAAGATAGGAGATCAGTACTACCAGATCGATGCCGGTATGGATCAATCAAAAGACAGTGGGTATCGTCCGTTTGAGGTAACGAAAAGAAACTCGCTTTTTCGGTATGAATTAGATGGGAAAAATGCAAAGATCACCTATTATGATGACAGCGCTTTCTCTGGTACGTTGGAGGTGCCGTCCAAGATTGATGGATATACAGTGACTGGGATCGGTTTCCAAGGTCTTGGAAATCTGAGCTGCACAAAGATTATTTTGCCGGATACGTTAAAAGCATTGGACGGACGTGTTTTTTATAATTGCAAAAATCTGAAAGAACTGGAGATACCGGCATCAGTAGATACGATTTCCGCTGTGATCACAGACGGCTGCATCCATCTGGAGAAGCTTACCGTAGCAAAGGACAATCAGACATATATGTCCAAGGATAATGCCATTTACAGCAAGGATGGAACAGAGCTTGTTACTGTGACAATGGTTTCAGAGTTTAAAGTTCCCGATACGGTAACAGTAATCGGATCAGATGTATTTTTAATAATACAAATCTGATCAGCGTGGAGATCCCGGAAAGCGTAGTGAAGATAGGCGATTCCGCATTTAACAGCTGTAAGAACTTAAGAAGTGTACAGCTGCCGGAGAAATTGGTGGAGATTGGTGAAAATTGCTTTTGGGGAGATGCCAGTTTATCAGTGATCCGGATTCCGGCCACGGTAACAAACATTGGATATGGTGCATTTCTCAACTGTAAAGGATTGACTGCAGTATATTTTTACGGAGATCTGCCACAGTTTCAGATATCTGGACCGACAATGCGTGCCAATATGATTTTTAGCAGTTGCAGCAACCTCAAGACGGCATATTATCCAAAAGGAAATACGACATGGACAGCGGACGGTGTTGCGAAAACGCTGTCATATCAGGTAGAAAGAGGTAAAACACTCACCTGGAGTACCTGGGATCCAAGCACGGTGCAGTCCATTTTAAATGCGCAGATCACTCTGCCGGGTGGAACATACACATATACAGGAAAGGCATTTACTCCGGCTGTCACTGTGACTTTAGAGGGAAAAACTCTGACGCAGGGAACGGATTATGTAATCAATTATTTTGATAATATCAATGCCGGTAACGCTCTGGTGCAGATTACCGGACGTGGCAGTTATGAGGGCGTGACCCAGAGCGGTTTCCAGATTAAAAAAGCGTCGCCTAAGATGAGTGCGCTTATAACAAAGGATGAATTGATAGTAGGTCAGACGACCAGCTTTATCAAGGCAGATGGTTGTCAATTTGAATCCGGTGATCCGGAAGTGGCATCGGTAACCACCGAAGGTGTGATCAAGGCAGTGGCAGCAGGAACGACAACAGTTTCTGCAATCTACGCGGAGACGGATAATTATTCCGAGGGAAGAGTCATCTTTACAATTACAGTAAAACCGGATCCGAATGCAACACCGACACCGGTAACGACAACAACGCCGTTACCAACCAGCACACCGGGAGAAACAGAAACTCCGGGAACGATTACTACTCCAACACCAGGAGCTATTGCAACAGCTACCCCGGGAGCGGTTGCCACTCCAACGCCGGGGGGCTATTGCAACAGCTACACCGGGAGCGGTTACGACGCCGACCCCAGGAGAAGTTACAACACCTGAGCCGACGGAGAGTGAGAAACCGGATGCCCCAAGTGCATCTCCGGTGGAAAGTGAGAAGCCGGATGTTCCAAGTGCATCACCGGTGGAGAGTGAGAAGCCAAATGCCCCAAGTGCATCACCGGCGGAGAGTGAGAAGCCAAATGTACCAACCGCGACACCGGGAGGATCAAATAAGCCATCAAATCCGACGCACACATCGGATGTGACGAACAAGTCATCTTCCACACCGACACAGCAGCCGACTAAAACAAAAGCACCATCCACAACAAATGATGGAAGCAGTTCTTTGACGGTCGGATCTACGGTGACATACAAAAATGCGAAATATCGTATTACCGGAAAGAATACGGCGGAATTTACAGGTATTGTCAAGGGTAAGACTGTGAATGTACCAAATACCATTACCGTGGGAGGGAAGGTTTATAAAATAACTTCTATTGCCGCAAAAGCATGTAGAGATAATATAAAGATCACGAAGCTTGTTATTGGAAAGAATGTAAAGAAAATTGGAAAAGAAGCATTCTTTAACTGCAAAAAACTTAAAAATATTGACTGTAAGAGCGCTCTGCTAAAAGCAGGAAGTATTAAGAAAAATGCATTTAAGGGTCTCAATAAAAAAGTTGTCCTTAAAGTGCCAAAGGCGCAAAAAGTTCTTTATAAGAAATTGTTTGTATTCTAAAACCGATTAGAGGAAAAGGAATGAATCTTTGTAAGCGGGTTATGCCGAAAGGTGTAACCTGCTTATTTTGTGCGCATAAAGGAATCTATGAAATCAGCCGATTATTATAACAAGGATATATCGAAAGATAACAAGGATGTGTATACGGACCGGAGGGTTCGTTTTCAAGGAGGATGAAAATGAAGCAGGGAATGATCACGGGGAATATGGACGGATCTTATCGCCGGGGCAGGGCGGTGGCTTCCGGACATTCCAAAAGCCGGGAGACCACGGCTGGGAAAACAAAGCGTACAGCGTCAGCTGCGGCAGGGAAAAATAAAACAACTGAAAAGTCAGGTGCAGCAGGCAGCAGGGTATTTTATGATGAGAATGTACAGTATGATGTGTCGGATGGAAGAAGCAGAGTGGCACAGATCTTGAGTCAGCAGCAGAGCGTGTATTCTTATGATGGGGATGTTTATGTTACTGATCAGAGAGCGGAAGCAACGCAAAACGGTGCGTCAAAAAAGGGACAGATAACGGATGCAATGTCTGGGACGGATGATTCTGAATCAGTTGCAGCAAAAGCCGGGAAAACAGCGAAAGCCCAGCAGACACAGGCTGTGGCAGAAAGCGGAGCGGAGACGGATGAGGAGGACGACAAGTCTGAAAACACAGATACGCAGGGGTATTCTGAGTCGGATATAGAGTATATGGAGCGGCTTTTGGAAAGTATGCGGAAAAGCAGAGAAAACATATCCAAAAATAAAACGAATACCAAGAAAACTCTCACCTACAATTATCGTAAGGTTTCCGGTGCCATTATGCGGGCGAAAACCCGAATACAGGCAGGAAATGCACTTACTTCAGCAAAATCAGAGCTTTCCAGCCTGAAACGGAAAGCGGGATCCGGACAGTATAAGGACGAGGAACTGCAGATTGCGATCAATCATGCCAATAAAATGATCCGGACGGCACGTCGAAAAATGTCTCATCTGAAGCTGGAGGAAATGCAGAAAAAGAGTGACAATGACACGGTGCATAGCAGGGAACAAAAAAATGAAAATATAAAAAGACAAGAGCATGTACAAAACAGCACAGCCATTAAAGCAGATATGGACCAGCAGGTACTCCAGTTGAAAAAGCGATTAAAACAGATCACGAAAGCAGAGCAGAATGGGCATCGCCGTTCTGAGAATTATGATCTTCTGCAGGCGGACATGGAGTATTTAAAAAGAAAGATCGATCTGCTCCGGCAGGATCAATCCGGGCAGAACAGTGATACAGCACAGCAGAATAGCATGGGGAGTACATCGGGAGTGGATACTGTTGCCGGGACAACAACGACGGCGACAGGCACGGATACGACACAGAATGCCTCTGCGGCACAGGTAGCGGAGCAGGGAATGGCAGAGCGGGCAGCCGCATCGGCCCCTGTTTTATAAAACAAAATACAGATGTTATCTTACACGGCGCTTCGGCGCCGTATTTTAATGACATGAACGGAAATATGTGGTATACTTTGAGGGACAGACAAGCATAATATAAGCATGATAAATATATTATGAATAGAGGTCTGTTATGAGTAAAAATGAAAAATGGAAACCTATCATTCCGGCAGATAAAACCCTGCCGGAATTTACACCAGTTTCTTTAGTACTGGGACTGATTCTGGCAGTGGTATTCGGAGCGGCCAACGCGTATCTGGGACTGCGGGTCGGGATGACGGTTTCGGCGTCGATACCGGCAGCGGTGATTTCTATGGGAATCTTGCGATATTTGCTTCGCAGGGATTCCATTCTGGAAAATAACATGGTACAGACCATTGGGTCGGCCGGAGAGTCTCTGGCGGCGGGAGCTATTTTTACCATGCCGGCATTATTTATGTGGGCAGAGGAAAGCCGTGAGGTGGCGATGCCTTCCTTTACGGAGATTGCGGCGATCGCAGTCTGTGGCGGACTGCTGGGCGTTTTGTTTATGGTGCCCCTTCGTAATGCGCTGATCGTGGAGGAGCATGGAGTGCTCCCGTTCCCCGAAGGGACAGCGTGTGCGGAGGTTCTTATGGCGGGAGAAGAAGGAGGCGCAAAATCAAAGGTTGTTTTTGCAGGTCTTGGAATCTCTGCCTTGTATAAGTTTATTACAGACGGTTTGAAGCTGTTTCCGTCGGAGGTGCATTGGAATATCCGCTCTCTCCGGACAGCATTTGGGCTTGATGTGCTGCCGGCCCTGGTGAGCGTCGGCTATATCTGCGGACAGCGTGTAGCGGCGAATATGTTTGCCGGAGGTGTGCTTGGCTGGTTTGTGCTGATTCCGGCAATCGTACTGTTTGGCGGCGATAATGTGATCGAACCTGCCACCGCACGGATTTCTGAAATGGATGTGATGAGCATCTGGGGAAGCTATATCCGGTATATTGGAGCCGGAGCGGTAGCGGCAGGAGGCATTATCAGCCTGATCAAGACATTTCCGGTGATCCTGCGGACCTTTACGAAGGCAGTCAGGGGCATTGGCATAGGACGACAGGATACCCTGCGCACCTCAAAGGAGCTTCCGATGGGAGCAGTTCTGGCGGGAGTTTTGCTGATCGCAGTGGTGATCTGGCTTCTGCCATCGGTGCCGGTCCGGCTGTTTGGTGCGATGCTGGTGATCATTTTTGGATTTTTCTTTGCAACGGTGTCCAGCCGTATGGTGGGACTTGTGGGTTCCTCCAATAATCCGGTCTCCGGCATGGCGATCGCCACTCTGCTGATCGCGACAGCGCTGTTGAAGGGAACCGGAATGACCGGGTATACCGGCATGGTATCCGCTATTTGTGTGGGGACGGTGATCTGTATCGTGGCGGCGATGGCAGGAGATACGTCGCAGGATCTGAAGACCGGCTTTATCGTGGGAGCGACACCTATGTGGCAGCAGATCGGGGAGCTGATCGGAGCGGTTGTGGCGGCACTTACTATTGGCGGTGTGATGTATCTGCTTCATGCGGCATGGGGCTTTGGTAATTCGGCACAGCTTCCGGCACCGCAGGCAACCTTGATGAAGCTGGTGGTTGAAGGTGTCATGGGTGGTACGTTGCCATGGGGACTTGTCTTTTGCGGAGTTTTTGCTGCGATCGTGATGGAGCTTCTGGGGCTTCCGGTATTACCTGTTTCCATCGGTCTTTATCTGCCGATCCATCTGTCAGCTCCGATTTTTGTAGGAGGATTGATCCGGAAACTGGTAGAGTCCCAAAAGGAGGATACGGAGGAAACGGCCGCTTTGAAAAAAGACCGTGTGGACAGGGGGCTTTTATACAGCTCCGGTATGATTGCCGGAGAAGGACTGATTGGTATTTTACTTGCCGTTCTCGCTGTGATCCCCATGAGGGGCGGAACGGTGGCACAATATATACAACTAAACTTTTCGTTGGGAAATGCAGGAGGTATCGTGTTTTTTATCCTGCTGTTGTTTTCGTTTTTTGTTATTTTTAGAAAGGCGTGGTAAGTGGTATGGCAGTATTAGAAGGATTGGAGCCACAGGAAGTTTTTCGGTGGTTTGAGATGATCTGCGGGATTCCTCACGGTTCATCAGACACCAGAAGGATCAGTGATTTTCTGGTGGATTTTGCAGTGCAGAGGGGGCTGAAATACCGGCAGGATGAATGGAACAATGTCGTCATATGGAAAGCGGCTTCTCCCGGATATGAACAGTCAGCACCGGTGATGTTGCAGGGGCATATGGATATGGTCTGTGAGAGGGAAGCAGACTGTGACATTGATTTTGCCACAGAGGGACTTCGGCTGAAGCTTCAGGATGGGGTGATCTCGGCGGAGGGAACGACTCTGGGAGGGGATGATGGCATTGCGGTAGCGTATGCTCTGGCTATCCTGGATGCCGGGGATATCGAGCATCCACCGTTGGAGGCTGTCTTTACGGTGGATGAGGAGATTGGTATGCTGGGAGCGGCAGCTATGGACTGTTCGGATCTGAAATCCCGGATCATGCTAAATCTTGATTCCGAGGATGAGGGACATTTGTTGGTAAGCTGTGCCGGAGGCGTCACGACAGAGGCGCATCTGCCGGTAGAATGGGAGACTGCGGACGGAGAGGTGATACGGCTCACCATAACAGGCCTGCAGGGCGGTCACTCCGGTGTCGAGATCGACAAGGGGCGTGGCAATGCATGTCGTCTGCTGGGAAGGACGCTTTATGCATTGAAGGAAGCGGGCAGCTTCCGGCTGATTCGTCTGGATGGAGGTTTGAAGGACAATGCCATACCGAGAGAGGCAGTGGCGGAGCTGGTATGTGAAACAGGAGATGGCAGCAGGATCATAGACGGTCTGAAGGCTGTGTACCAAAATGAGTACAGACAAACGGATCCGGCTATTGATATATTATGGGAAAGCAAAGGGAACAAAACGGGACAGAAGGTTATGACGGATCCGACCACAGATAAAGTGATCGCCGCACTGGTCAATCTGCCGGGAGGGATTCAGAGAATGAGCTTTGATATTCCGGGACTGGTGCAGACCTCGTTAAATCTTGGTATTATGATCACGAAGGAAGAGGAGGTGTCATTCTCCTTTTCTGTCAGAAGCAGTATTGGCTCCGAGAAGGAAGAACTGGTACAGAGAATACGCTGTCTGATGGAGGCACTGGGAGGAAGTGTTACATGCACCGGGGCATATCCGGCATGGGAATACCGTCAGGATTCTCCACTGCGTGATCTGATGATACAGATCTATCAGGAGCAGTACGGAGAGAAGCCGGTGGTAGAGGCACTTCATGCCGGGGTGGAATGTGGTCTGTTTGCCGGAAAGCTGCCGGGACTGGACTGTGTATCCTTTGGACCGGATATGGATGATATCCATACCCCGAAAGAGTCCATGAATGTGGACAGTGTACGCAGAACCTGGAAATATGTTCTGGAGATTTTAAGAAGGTTAAAGTAAAGTGCAGCAAGAGAAATGGGGAACGATATGGGAAAATATTTAGTTGTTTCCAGAGTGGAGGCACTTCGGGAGCATATGGCACTGAGCAGGGAGTATGGAGTTGGCTTTGAGATCAATGATTTCTTTGATCCGGAGATATTAGATGATCCGGAAAAACAGCAGGAGATCATAGATGCTTATCTGGAAGCGGGGCTTCCGGAGGGGAGTACCATGCACGGTGCATTTCTGGATGTGACGGTATTCAGCCGGGATCCGCTGATCCGGGAGGTGTCACAGCGGCGGATGCGCCAGAGTATGGAGATTGCAAGAAAGCTGCATGTGAAGGGCGTGGTATTTCATACCAATGTCAATCCAATGCTTTCTTCCCGAGAATATGATATGCTGGCGATTGACATGACGGCAGAGTATTTGAAAACGCTTCTGACCGATTTTTCGGACATAGAAATTTATCTGGAAAATATGTTTGATGCTTCGCCGGATATTCTGGTGAGGATTTCGGAGAGGCTGAAGGATTTCTCCAATTACGGTGTCTGTTTTGATTATGCCCACGCTGTGATCTATGGATTTCCGGTGGCAATCTGGATACGTCAGCTGGCACCATATATGAAGCATATTCATATTAACGATAATGATCTCAAGCATGATCTTCACTTGGCGTTAGGCACAGGCAAGATCATCTGGAGTCAGTTTTTTGATTATTATGATACATATTTCAGTAATTGTTCGGTGCTGATCGAGACGACGCAGCCGGAAGCACAAAGGATATCATTAGAATACTTGACAGATATAGGAGGCTTATATGGAGAATAGGCGGGTATTAAATGCGGAGGAACTATTAGAAAAGATTTTTTTCTTTATGAATGAGATGGTAGATACGAAGGATTTCGGCTCTACGATCCTGCTTTTGACAGAACTGGGGCGGACTCTTGCCAATTCGGAAAGAGCCTCCTTCTGGTATTGGGACAGGGCAAAGAAGCAGTATTGGACCCTGGTGGCACTTGACAGTCCCCGTATCGTCGTTCCGGAGGGAAGCGGCATCGTAGGTGCTTCCATTGCCGGCAATGAGACGATCCTGATCAACGATCCTTATCAGGATGACCGGTTCAATCCGGAGGTGGACAAGGAGACAGGATACCAGACCAGATCCATTCTCTGTATTCCGGTGACGAACTCCAAGGGAGATGTGATCGGAGCATATCAGGCGATCAACAAAATGGATGATCAGGGATACTGGTATTTTGATGATCGGGATGAAAAGCGTCTTGCTATGGCGGCCGTTTTTTGCGGAAAAACTTTGGAGTCCCAGATTTTGTACAGTGAGTCCCAGCTGGATCAGCTGACGGGCCTGAAAAACCGCCGGGGATATTATGAATATTATGAGAAAAATATCCATCCGTATCTGTTGAGACAATCCTGCTCTATTGTGATGGCAGACATTGATTTTTTTAAGCGGGTCAATGATACCTATGGACATAATGCCGGGGATGTTGTATTAAAATGCATTGCCTCCATTCTCCGAAATGCAGCAGGGACATCCGGCGAGGTGATCCGCTGGGGCGGCGAGGAGTTTGTGATCCTTTTGAAGGATTGTGCCGTGTCACAGGCGGCAGTTTTTGCTGAGAATGTCCGCAAAAAGGTAGAGTCTTCGATCTGTTATTTTGAAGATGTACCGATCCGTGTGACTATGTCCTTTGGCGTGAAGGCGTTGGATTCACATTTGTCACCGGAGGAGAATGTAAAGGGTGTGGATGAAAAACTCTATGAAGCCAAAACGGCTGGACGCAACCGGGTAGCGGTTGATGAAATCTGATGTAGGGGGATAGATTGGGTATGGGAAAATCCGTTTTTATCAGTTACAGCTCTAAGGATGAGCGATACATAAAAAAAATGACACAGATGCTGGAGAAAATGGGGATTTCATATTGGATCGCGCCGGATATGATACCGGCAGGTTCGAATTATGCCAGAGAGATTCCAAAGGCGATCCGGGACTGTGAGATATTTTTGCTGGTTCTTTCTCAGGCATCCCAGCAGTCAATCTGGGTGGAAAAGGAGATTGACAGTGCTATTTATTACCGGAAAACCATTGTGCCGTTTCAGATTGATGACAGTGCTATGACAGATATGTTCCGGTTTTATCTGAATAATGTGCAGACAATCCGTTGTGTCAACCGGCCCAAGGAAGCAATCGAGGAGTTGAAACATCGACTCAGATCACTTCTGATGGGACCGAGGGAGATCATGAAAAATGTCGAAACGACTTCTACTGTACCAAATAATGGACAGAAGAAGGAGGAAGCAGATCATAAAGGTTTCCGTCAGCCGGAACCGGAAGCAGAGACACAAAAAAAACAGAATGTACTGGAATATCAAAAGGAAGAAACGGAACAAAACGCAGATACAGGGGAAAAAGAGGAACAAAAACGAGACAATACAACCGGTCTTCGCAAAAAGAGATCCTCCTATCTTGAATCCAGAGGCATTCCGAAGGAGTGTAAATATTGTGGCGGTAAGCTGGAAAAAATTTCTCAGGGAGTATACCGCTGTAAGGAATGTGGCAGAGAGAATTATGATTATCTGCAGACAGTACGTAATTTTCTGCGGAAAAACGGAGCGAAGCCGGCATTTGTTATTGAAAGGGAAACCGGTGTACCGAGACAGGTCATCGAGCAGCTTATATCTCAGGAATATCTGGAAATACCAAAGATGGATTCTGCCAGACTATCCTGTGTGCGTTGCGGAGCATCGATTCGCACAGGTACCTTATGTGACCGTTGCAAGGCAATTGGAATCCGGACGGGAAGTTCTTCTTCCGGAACGGGAGGCTGGCATTCCTCTCGACGGAGATAACCGTATTTTCAAGACGTTTCATACGGCAATGTTGTAATGCCGTGGCAAAATGATGGAATGGAGAATATCATGGGAAGAAATATATGGGTGATCGGCAATGACCGGCAGGAAATGATAGAAGCCCAGCGGAGGATCAACTCTACAGGTGGTATGAGGGCAGTCTGCAAGCTGTCTCTGGAGGCGGTGCAAAGATCCATAGACGAGAGGCGGCTTGTGGAAAAAGCAAGTCAGGAGTGGAGAGAGGCTCCTTCGTTAATTGTGGTTGATTATGGTATGTCCCAAAAAGAGGACTTTGCCACGGTGTCCTATATTAAGAAGCAGAAAGATCTGGCGGGTGTTCCGTTGTTTTTTATGACGGAGACCAGAACGAAGCAGCTTGACAGAGAGTGTTATTCCTGGGGAGCGACAGTGGTTTTACACAAACCATTTTCCAGAGAGGGAATTATGCGAATTGAGCAGACAGCATGGCAGCATGATGTTACCAAAAACTACGAAAAGCTTCTGGTACAGCAGGCAAATCATCTGCGGGAACAGGAAGAGATCGTGAAACTGAACCGGCAGCTGGAGGCGAGAAACAGCCTGCTGCGTCAGGTGTTTGGCCAGTACTTTTCAGATGATATTTTCAATGAGATCCTGAAAAATCCAGAGGGAGCTGCAATTGGCGGAAAGAAGCGGGAGCTGACAGTTATGATGGCGGATCTCCGAGGCTTTACCTCGATCTCGGAGGGACTTTCTCCGGAAAAGGTGACAGATGTGCTGAATTATTTCTTTCAGAGTATGCTTCCTCCGTTGACGGAGCACAAAGGTACTGTGATCGAGTATCTGGGAGATTCTATTCTGGCTGTTTTTGGGGCACCGATCGCTTCAGAGCACCAGACGGAAAATGCCATTGCGGCAGCAATCAAAATGCAGAATAATATGGAGCAGGTCAACGAATACTGCGTCCACAACGGATATCCGTTAATGGAAATAGGCATTGCGATCCATCGGGGAGAGGCATTTATCGGCAATGTGGGTTCGGAACAGCTGATGCGTTATAACGTGATCGGCAGTGTGGTCAATGAGTGCTCACGGATTGAGAGTTTCAGTGTGGGAGGCCAGGTGCTGGCGTCCAAGGAGTGTCTGAGTCACATCAATGCTCCTGTGGAGATTTCGGACCGGCAGGAGATTCAGGCGAAAGGACTGCAGTATCCCATTACCGTATGCGAGATAAGATCCATCCGGGGGGATTATGATTGTCACATCCGGGAGCAGAAAAATGATGTATTATATCCGGTGGATCGGTGGGTGCTGTTTAATATGTATCCCATCGAAGGAAAGCTCATTCAGGATGTGTGTGTCACGGGGAGATTGTGCCGGTTCTCGTACAAGAGAGCTCTGGTACAGCTGGATGAAAAGGAGGAATATGATCTTCGCGTGGGGATGGATGTGGAGATCTTTGCGGCAGGAGAAGACGGCAGGGCATTATTCACAGAGATCTATGCCAAGATCATTGAGATCAGGGAAGGATTTTTAACCCTGCGCTTTACCCATGTAAATCGAAGCTTTCGCAGCTTTGCAAATCAGATATGGGAGAAACAGGAGGAGTAATGGGAGAAGAGAAAAAAACAAAATGGGAATATATACCGGATATGGGACATCATATGCTTCCCCGGGCAGAGATCTGCTGCAGAGACCGGGAAGAACAGCTGGTGGCGGCACAGATATCGGAGGAGCAGGCGGCAGACTTTCTGAAAAACTCAGAGACAGAGCAGGACAATGAAGTCTGGAATCCGGTCTGGCTGAGGGGAAAGCTTGATATACTCCGGGCATCCGGCAACCACTTTCTGCTGCTTTTATGGGGAGAGCATGAGGAAAAATGTCTTTTATTTCTGAGTGATACAAAGCGGGTGCGCCCGTTAGAATTTCTGGATTATCTCATGCCGGAGTTTGGACTGATCCGGGGAGATGTGTCCTGTGCCAGCGTGCGCGTATCGTCAGTTATATTGAAGCTGCAGATGGAGGCACAGGGAACAGAGAAGACCATAGAATATCTGATGGATCAGGCAGAGTCCTATTTTCGGGACTGTGATTGGATCGATGCAAAGGAGTATGGAACCTCCCACAGAGAAGAGATCAAACAATTTGATTATTATCAGAAAAAAAGAGTGGCATGGGCTTATGTAAAGACAACAGATGTTGTGCCTGCGGGAAAGACTCTTTGGATACGGTCGCTGGAAAATGAGTCCGGTCTGGAGATCACAGCGGCGGAGGATACTTATATCATGATCGGCTGCAAGGGCGAGATCTATGATATTGAACGGCAGAAGTTTGAGAACAGCTATGAAACCACAAAAGAGCCACTGGACGTTTTTGCACAGATGATGGATTTCTGGCCGGAGCTGCAAAAGCTGCCGGAGCAGGAGTTTATCAGCATTGATGAGTATGCCCATTTATGTTATCCGAAACAGGAGGCAGGGATTTTCGCCCGCCGTCTGGAAAAGAGGACCAAGATATTTCCGGTGGGCAAAAGCCACGAGTATTTCCTTGGCAGAAGGGGAGATTATATGGCGGTGCGGCCGGATGATCTGACAGATATCTATGTGATCCGGGGAGATATTTTTGAGCAGACATATGAGGAGAGTGCTCAGACTGCCGGGATGTAAAGCAGAAGGTCTGAAAACAGACTATCTATCCCAAAAATCGGACAGACACTTTCCCATGGAGTCCAGGTTGACGATTTCATAAGGAAACCACTCTCTTGGGAATAATGATTGATAGCTGTTTTGCAGGAAACGCTCGTCCAGCAGCAGGACGGCGCCCCGGTCGGAGTCCGTGCGGATCACACGGCCGGCGGCCTGCAGGACTTTATTCATACCCGGGTACTGGTACGCGTAGTTGAAACCGGTACCCTTTTTTTCGTCAAAATAATTCCGGAAAAGCTCATTCTGGGTACAGACCATAGGAAGACCTGTGCCAACGATCACGGCACCGATCAGTCGGCTGTCCTTCAGGTCGATTCCCTCTCCGAAGATACCTCCCATCACACAGAGTCCCAAAGTGGTTTTAGACGGTGTGTCCTCAAAATGGGACAGAAAATCTTCGCGTTCCTTCTCGGTCATGGAGGTTTCCTGGATGTAGATATCTGCACATTCCCGGCAGTATGGAGCGTTTTCGATATATCCCCGGACATCCTCCAGCATACGATAGGATGGGAAAAAGATCAGGTAATTTCCCATTTTTGACTGAATAAAATGAACAATGTAATCACTGATGCGCTGATATTCCATCGGAGTACGTCTGGTATATTTGGTGCTTACATCCCTTGCGATCATCAGAAGCCGGTTGGAGGGGGAAAACGGCGATGGAGCATAAATAGCATAGTCATCCTCTCGGCCTGCCAGCTGGTCCCGGTAATATTGTACCGGAAGCAGTGTTGCCGAAAAGAAGACAGCGCAGCGTCCCCGTTTCAGATAGCTGTCCAGATTGCCGGAAGGATCCATGCACTGGAGATGGAGATAAAATGCTCCGGCCGGATCATAATCTCCGTAAATAATATATTTTTCATCTATTGTCTCGTAAATGGTCAAAAAATACCGCAGCTCAAAATAAAACGCCAGAACCTCCTCTCTGGCATCGCTGTCCAGAGGCAGTGCAGCGGGGTCCCCCGGTGTAATGTCAGGAAGAGCTGTATAATCTCCGGAGTCCGTACGGCTGTGAAGATATTCTTCCAGCAGGGAGGAAAGGCGCAGCGCCTTCATGACAAAGGGCTCGATCTCAATGGAATCGTAGATCTTTTGCTCCTCACATTCCCGTTTTAATTCCAGAAGTTCTTTATTGCAGCGTTCCAGACTGCGGGCAATTTTGCGGGAGTGGGTTGTCATGATCTTTTTGATCTTAAGAAAATCCTCCTTGATCAGCGTTGAAGAGTACATTTCACGGGCGCGGTCCACCAGATTGTGCGCCTCGTCGATCAGGAATACATAAGGGTTTTCTGTCTCCTGGGCAAAAAAGCGTTTCAGGCATGCTGTAGGATCAAAGGCATAATTGTAATCGCCGATAATGGCGTCGCACCAGAGGCTGACATCCAGACTCATTTCGAAAGGACAGACATTATGCTTCTCGGCATAGGAGAGGATCGTATCCCGTGAGATAGAATCCTCGTGAGTCAGCAGATCGTACACGGCATCATTGATCCGGTCAAAATGACCCAAAGCTCTGGGGCATGCCTGGGGATTACACTGTGGTTTATCTAAGATACAGATTTTTTCCTTGGCGGTCAGTGTAATATATTTTAAGCGCATCCCCTGATCTGCAAGGATGGAGAAGGTTTCCTCGGCAACGGTTCTCGTGATGGTTTTGGCCGTGAGATAGAAAATCTTCTCGGTGATGCCCTCTCCGATGGATTTGACCGTGGGAAAGATGGTGGAGATTGTCTTTCCTACGCCGGTAGGTGCTTCGATGTAGAGACGTTTCCTGCGCAGTATGCTCTGATAAACTCCCCTGACCAGATTTTTCTGTCCTTCCCGATACTCAAAGGGAAAGTCTGTGTCACGGATGGTGCAGTTGCGTTTTTCCTGCCATCGGATCTCCCAGGCGGCCCATTTGGCATACTCCTGCACCAGATCCAGAAACCAGTTCTCAATTTCCCGGAAGGAGATACGTTCTTCAAAGAGACGGACCTCCTCTGTCGGGATATGACAGTAGGTCATCCGGATACCGATATCTTTGAGCTTATTTTCCTTTGCATAGATGTAGCCGTAGCACATTGCCTGCGCCTTGTGGACCAGAACAGGTTCCTTCAGACGGGAGACGTGGCGGTAGATCCCCTTGATCTCATCGATGGTCATGCCACTGCCGTCCTTCTCCGGGAAAATGCCGTCGGCACGTCCCTCCACTGTGATCTCCAGTGACACCTCATCGTAGGTGACGGGAACCGTGATGGACAGGGGAACCTCTGCCTGATAGGTGGAGACCATGCGTTTTTGGAGCTTTTTGTGGATCCTTGTGCCCTCCTGCATGGCATCAGGGTCGGCAAGTCCGCTTTCGGAGGCAACAATATCTCCGCTTCGCAGAATAAACTCTACGAGATTACGCACGGAAATTTTAACGCAGTGCACAGGATCCCTCCTTTCTTAATGTACAGGAAAATGCTGGTTTTGCCCTTTTACAGCATCTTCTCCAGCATATCACGGTCCCAGAGGACGACTCCGATCTTGTCTGCCAGCTTCCTTGCGGCAGGGGTAAAATATTGGTTCGTCAGAACCATAGCGACATGACATTCATAAAATGCGCGGCCGGCATACACCTGCTGGACCGCCTCAATGCCCACGTCATAATTGTAACGCTTGCACTGGATCGCAAAAGAGATGCCGTCCCGGTAGGCAAGCACATCCACGCCGAAATCACCGCTTGCCTTGGTGCTTTCTGCCAGCTCAAAGCCGTTGGAGGCGAGAATGTCACAGGTCAGTGCCTCAAAATCCACGCCGGAGATATCATCCAGATCCGTCAAAGACCAGTCTCCGCGAATGTAACGGCTGCGGGAACGAAACAGAGAATGAATCTTGCATAAGCAGAAGATCATAAAAAGAAGTCCCCCGCAGAGAGCCGGGGCAAAAAAATCCCGCGGTGCTCCCAGAAACAGAAATACCAATCCCACGGGAACCAGTGCGGCCAGCATGCCCCACAAAAATATATATAAAGTCAGTCGTTTGTGTCTCATAATCATGTCCTCGGTGTATTTGCAGAATGTTTGTTCGGTAAAGAATATATTACAGGATGAATGGAGAAAATGCAAGGGAAGTGTTTGACAGAAAACTGACGGAAGAGTATAATTTTATTCAGAAATATTTCATTCAAATTGATTTCATTCAAATCAATTTGAATGAAATCAATTTGAACTAGGAAACGGACGGTCTATGAGAGGGGTGAAGCGGATGTTTATAGGCAGAGAAAAGGAAATGGCAGCGTTAAATGAATATTATCATGCGGCAGGTTTTCAGATGACCATTATGTATGGACGCCGCCGGATCGGTAAATCGACTTTGATCATGGAGTTTATAAAAGACAAAAAGTACATTTATTATACGGCAACAAGGGTGGGAAAGCAGCGTAATCTGGAGCTGCTCACCCGTCAGATGCTGGATGTGCTGGAGCCGGGGATGAATAAAGCATCTTTTACGGATCTGGAGGATCTGTTTGACTATTTTACGACGAAGCTTGAGGCTAAAGGAACCGGAGAAAAGCTGATTTTTGTGATCGATGAGCTTCCCTATTGGGCGGAAAAGGATGAAGGTCTTTTGTCTACTTTGCAAAAGTACATTGATAATGAATGGGCGGACAAAAATCTGTATATTATTCTTTGCGGTTCGGCTCTGAGCTTTATGGAGGACAAGGTACTCAGCGAGAAAAGTCCGTTGTTTGGACGGCGGGATTCCCAGATCAAGCTGGAAGCGTTTGACTATCTGGAGTCTGCGTTGTTCGTGCCGTCTTATACAAACGAGGAGAAGGCTGTCTGCTACGGTGTGACAGGCGGTGTTGCAAAATATCTTTCCATGTTCGATCCGGAGAAAAGTTTGGATGAAAATATTAAGAAGCTTTTCTTTCGGACCGACGGATATCTGTATGATGAGACACGAAACTTCCTGACACAGGAGTTTTCGGATATTACACTGGTCAATAATGTGATTGAGCAGATCGCAGCGGGAGAGGGAACGGTCAATGTGATTGCAGATAAAGTTCATGAGCGGGAAACCACGATATTATATTCCTTAAATAAGCTGATCAGCGTAGGACTTGTGGAGAAAAGACGCTGCATTACAGAAGAGAAAAATAAAAGAAAAACGAAATATGTTTTAAAGGATTCCATGTTTAAATTCTGGTATGAATTTATTCCGAAAGCATGCAGTGTCATAGAAATGGGACAGGGAGAGCTTTATTATGACAGAGCGGTAAAACCACAGCTTCATACGTTTATGGGAAAGATTTTTGAAGAAATGTGCCGGTATTATACCCTCAAGGAAGGAATCGCAGGGAAATTTAACTGCTTTCTGACAGAGACCGGAATCTGGTGGGGCACAGAGGTGCTTGTCGATGAGCAGGGCAATAAAACAACCCGGCAGGCGGACATTGATGTGGTAGGTTTGTCTGCTATAGATAAGGTGATGGTCGTAGGAGAATGTAAGTTTAAGAATGAAAAAATAGATAAGACCATTTACGAAACTCTTGTCAGAAGAAGCAAAGCGATTCCGGCCAAGTACCGCATTACCAGATATTTATTCTTTTCATTGAGTGGATATACGAAATGGTTTGACGAGATCGACCGGAATGAGGTATGCCTGTTTACACTGGACGATCTGTATCGGTAGATTGCCGGTTTAAAAGGGCAGGCGCAGGGAGGATGTGCTGTATACAGGCACAGAAAGGAAGCGACAGCATCATGGATTACTTATCACATAATATCGCAGTCAATTTAAAACGGATCCGCACCTCGAAGGGCATGAGCCTGGATGTGGTGGCGGAGCAGACAGGGGTCAGCAAAAGCATGCTGGCGCAGATTGAGCGTGGGACGGCAAACCCCTCCATCGGCGTGCTGGGCAAGATCGTCAGCGGTCTCCGGCTAAGCTTTGACGAACTGATCCAGACGCCGCCCCTCGATTCGTATCTGGTGAGGGTGGAGGAGACGATTCCCATCAAGGAGATCCCAGGGCAGTACCGGGTGTGGAACTGCTTTCCCATTGAGGACAATAATACCGTGGAGATTTACCGGATCGATATCCTGCCGGGAGGTGTTTACAGCAGCGGCAGCCATGGAGAGCGAACCAGAGAGTATGTTACGGTGATGGATGGCGAGCTTGTGGTGGAGCTTTCGGACGGAGAGCATGTGATCACCAAGGCGGATGCCTTTCGTTTCGAATCGGACCAGCCCCACTGGTATCGCAACCGGGGAGCGGAGCAGGTGCGGTTTATGACCTTCTTTGTGGTATATTAAGAAGTTTGGGAGCGGTTCGCTCTGATTTCACCATATCACCCGGACGGGTAAGATATGGCACCTTGAGAGTACATATTGTACAATATAATGCACAAAAGAAAATAAACCAAACTTTTTTACATATTGCTATTGACAAGATACAGGCATCGTGGTATTTTAATGGTGTCCAATATAAAGGACATCAGATGTACGACATCAAACAAAACTTTATCACATATCATACATGCAACAAAGGCGTTGTGGTTTTCAATTTTTTGAAAACCCGGCGCCTTTTTGTATTCTCAAAGGAGGAATTTATTATGAAATTAAAGGACACAGGACTTACCAAGGAGCAGCTGAAGGAAAAAGTAAATAAATACATGATCGAGACATATGAGCGTTTTGATTTTATTGCAGAGACGGCAAAGGATATGTATATGTATGACGAAAACGGGACACCTTACCTGGATTTTTATGCAGGTATCGCCGTAAACAGTGCCGGTAACTGTAATGAAAAGGTGGTTGCAGCAATTCAGGATCAGGCAAAGGATATTATTCATACTTTCAATTATCCTTACACCGTGCCACAGGCTCTGCTGGCGGAAAAGATCTGTACCACCATCGGCATGGACAAGATCTTCTTCCAGAACTCCGGTACCGAGTCCAACGAGGCAATGATCAAGATGGCGAGAAAATACGGCGTCGAGAAATATGGTTCGAACAAATACAATATCGTAACCGCAAAGATGTCCTTCCATGGACGTACCTTTGGTGCCATGAGTGCTACCGGCCAGCCGGACAATGCATGTCAGATCGGCTTTGGTAATATGACACCGGGCTTTACATATGCGGACTACAATGATCTGGAGTCCTTCAAAGCCGCAGTAACGGACGATACCATTGGTATTATGATCGAGCCGGTACAGGGCGAGGGTGGTGTCAACCCGGCAACACCGGAGTTTATGACGGGACTTCGCAAGCTCTGTGATGAGAAGGGGATTCTCCTGCTGCTGGATGAGGTTCAGACCGGATGGTGCAGAACCGGTGC
>CADAKW010000023.1 GCA_902788645.1 uncultured Lachnospiraceae bacterium | reverse complement strand
ATCAAAAAAAGGAGGTCAATGCTCTTTTTAATTGCAAACCTCCGAAAATAAAGGTTTTAGAGTAAAAAAAGAGGTAGTTTTTTGACACTACCAGAAATGGAAAGAAGGAATGTATTATGAAGAAAAATCTTAAAAAAGTTAGTGCAAGTTTATTGTTAGGTGGGTTGATCACATGTGGAACCTTTGGGGCTGCAACGGTTAATGCGGCCAGTACATCATTTCCAGCGGGAGGAAATACAGTTAATTGTCATCTATCCATTAATAGCACAAATGTACAAGCTACTACACAGTCCGCATCATCAGTTAGTTGTGGTGTCCAGTTGTCCTATCAGTTTTACAGTACAAGTTCAGGAAGTTTCGATGCCGTTGTAAATATGCCGAAAAAGACAGGGAATGCACAGGCTAACGTTACGAAAAATTATCCGTCAGGGAAAAGCTGCAATTATGCATATAGTGTGCATTATGGAAATTCAAAATCAAAAGATTTAAGGGTTGGTACGATAAGATAGAGCATATTTTTATAGTAATGGGGGGAAGGGGGGATTCTCCTTCTCTCTATTATTGTAAATGGCATTTTTAAGTTGGAGGGATTTGATGAAACAGAGGGCAAGGGTAAAGATTTTTGTATTGCTTGCAGGGATTCTGTGTTTGGCATTTCTGGTGGGGAGTATCGTGGTTCAGAATCTGCCGGAGGGATTCGGTCAGAAGTCAAAAGTAAAAAAGGAGACTGCTTTTGAGGGAATATCGTCATATGCAACGGGAGCTGCCTATGGAAGCTGCGGAGAGTATTATAAGTCAGAGAATGATTTTCTATATTATCTGGATGCGGCAACTGGGGAAAAATCCATTGTATGCACAAAAACAAATTGTGAACATGAGGCAGGAAAGTCGGAGAGCTCTTTGGAGCAGACGGAATGTGAGGCGGATTTTAGTCATATCAGTGCATATATACCTCATGGAAATAAGTTGTATTATATTCCTGCAGATCCATTGGGGGAAAATGCACCCTGGGAGATCTGGGAGCAGGATCTGACCGGTGGCGGTCAGAAGAAGATAGTGGAAATTGCTGAGAAAGAGAACACCTCTATAACTATCTTCAACATACAGTGCGATGGTCTGCATATGGTGTTTTCCTTTGAGGAGGCAGGATATTATGATCAAAAAGGAAAGTACATAGAGTATGACAGTTGCCGCACAAAAGCGGGAATTTATATTATCAATATGAATGACTGGAGCTTTCAGCGGGTCTATCTAACACGGGATGAGAAGGATAATGCATTTGGAAAAGATGCCAGACCTTATATATCACAAATAAGTCTTGGAAGTGAAGATGTATCGCTCTATTGCTTATATTATGATGAGAATTTTGATGAAAAGAAAATAAATAAACTGCCGGAAAAAAAGCAGATAAATTACAGGGATAAACATTTACATTTTATGCAGGTGGATGTTTCTCTTTCGGATGGAGAAACGGAAAGTGCGCCGACCGTTGACGGAAATCACGATTTTGTTTTTGCGGGAAACTGGTGTATGATACAGGATTACTATGGAAATTTCACGGCAAAGAAATTTCGGGGTGGGGAAGGAAACATCATCGTGGTTTACCAATCGCCGGAAAACGGAGAAAAGGAATACGATAGTGGATACAAAGGCGCAGCGGTGACAGAACGCAGTGTGGTATATACGATTTATGACAAAAAGAGGGATGTTCTTGACTGGTATCGGTATGACCGGAAAACGGGACAGACGGAATGTCTGGCAAAACCGGGGGCTTCCGTGGTTCCGCAATATGCTACGAACCAGTATGTTTATGTGATGATATACTGGTCGGATGATGATTATGAACCCTATGCGATTCCGCTGGAAGAACTGGAGAAGGGAAGATATCAGTTCCCGGAAAAGTCAGAGAAAAAGAAAACTCAGGAAAAGCAGGACAAAAAGAATAATGATCCGGAAGATACCGTAGTCTGGGGTGTCCGGAGTGAGCAGCTTCCATCGGCAAATGTTGTTTCTCAGATCAACCGTTATCTGAAAAAGAAAGGGTATGATTTTAAGGTGGAGTTTACCAGTGTTTTGGAGAATGATCCGGATAAGCTTGCTCAAAAGTATCCGCAGATAGATATTCTGCAGGTACCGTCATCTATGGTCTATAATAACCGTTCTGCCGATGCCCTGAAATTAGGATATTATGAACCTCTGTCCGGTTTTTTGGACAATGATGGCAAAAAGCTGAAGAAACGGTTCAGCGAGACAGAATGGAAACAGGTGGAGGTCAATCGGGAAATCTATTCTGTGCCGAGTTCTATGCTGGATTATGAGGGACTTTATGTTGCGTATAATAAAAAGCTGAAGGGGAAGGGCGGTTTCAAAGAGGCAGATACGCTGGAAAAGGTAGAAAAGATAGTGAGTGGAACAGAAGTGAAGGCAAAGTATCCGATCGTCTTATTAAATAGTCTGGAGGATGGTAATCTGTCCGGTTTTGCTGACAGTGATTACTGCCTGGGACTGGCACTGGATCATCGGACGAAGAAGCCAGAGCTGTGGTATGAGAACAAAAAGGTTCGTGACGTATACGAGAGATTTCATACCTGGTATCGGAGAGGATGGCTGTCAGAGGAGAATCATATAAGCAGTATGAGTATGGCAGGAGAGGATACTGTGGCATGGGAGCAGGGGACTCTGCAGAGTGGAGACTGGCTGGTGGCGATCGGTTATGGAGCTTGCAGCGAGGATGTTCAGAAAATGTCCTGCAAGATTGTCCGTCCAAAGCAGACCGTATTTTCAAAGGTAAATATGTCTACCGGTGTGGCATCGGCATCAAACTGTAAGGAACAGGCAGAAAAGTTTTTGGAGCTGGCATATACGGATCAGAAGATTGCTGATCTGATGCTGTATGGTGTGCAGAAGGGAAATTATCAGGTGAAGGATGGCGTGGTCAGCAATTATTCGCAGGAGCTGCAGACAACATTTTCTTTTCTGAGAATGAATTTTGGAAATCAGATTGCAGCAACGCCGCTGGATACAGATGGGGAATCCGGCAAATCGGAAAATCGCAGGAAATATTTTCAGTCATATAATGTAACCGAGTCACCGTTGATCGGCTTCCAGCCGGATGCCGGTGATTACGAGAAGGATCTGGAGAACTATATTAATGCAATGCGAGAGGAAGAGGATATCTGGCAGGCAGAGAACTTTGACCGGGAGTATGACAGTATGGTGAAGAAGCTTGCCACTAAGAGGATGAAACAGTACCGGGATGATGTGGAAAAGCAGATCAAGGCGTGGGAAGGGTAGAAGATGAATAATTACAGCATTTGAAAAGCAAGGTGGAGTAGGTATGTGGAGAGAGCATAAAAAATTGTGGAAGCAACGGGCGGTAGCAGTGTTTGTAGTGGCAGGACTTCTACTGAATCTGTTTTTGCTGCTGCGGAGTGAGTACAGCCGTCAGTCATGGATGGAGCCGACAGTATCCTGTTATCGCAGCATATACCATGAGATCAAAGGGATGGAGCCGGCAAAGGCAAAAAGCTATCTGAAGAAAAAGTCAAACAATCAGAATATAGCGTATGAACGAAGAATTGGTTATGAGACGATGCTTGACGAAATATCCCGTGCCGGCAGTTATGATGAGTATCTGGAGGAGAGGGAGAAGGATTATTCTAAAAGTAAGGTGTTTGAAGGTTTTCGAAAAAGCAGTAAATACGATCGGAAGGATGCTGCAAAGGTTATGAAAATGCTGCGGCAGTTTCAAGGAAGTACAGTGCAGATCGTTCCTTCCAGAGGCTGGGCAATGATCCTTCTGTTTTTTCAGACGGATATCGCCGGTCTGGTGATCCTGCTTGCCGCTGCAGCCGTTTCCTTTATGCAGGAGAAGGAACGGGGAGAATATTTCTTTATCCGTACCATGAAAAGGGGGCGGGGATCGTTTATTATTTATAAAGTATCGGCACTTTTGCTGTTTACCATGGAGGTGCTTCTACTTCTTTATCTGGAAAATATACTGGTGGCATGGAAGATGTATGGTCTGGGAGATCTGAATGCCTGTCTGCAGTCGGTGGATGGTTTTATCGGGACCGGCGTGGCGGCAGATTTAAAACAAAGTATTGTCCTGTTTTTGGGACTGAAACTGCTGGCGTATTTTGTGAGTATGCTGTTAATATTATTCCTGATGACGGTCTGTGGTACATCGCAGAAATTGTATATCTGTCTGGCGGTGATCTTAGGGGGAAGCAGTCTGGCATATTGGGGAATATCAGCGAATAGCTGGGTGTCTGTTTTGAAGTATGTGAATCTCATAGGCTTTCTGCATACGGGCGAAATGATGGCAGTATATCGGAATATTGGACTGTACGGTTTTCCGGTCAGTTATATTACAGTGGGTATCGTGTTTTTTATCGTAGTGGGTATTTTGCTTTTTTCGGGAACTGTATTTTTCTTCTGCGAACAGAAAATTGTATCCCGTGCTAAACGCCATATTCTGTCACAGGGGAAGCGTCAGAGAAAAATACGGGGATATCGTTTGTTTTACGGGGAAACAAAAAAGATACTGTATTATCAGAGAGTGCTTTTGATGATATGCATATTTGCAGGAGTGATCTGGTGGAACTATACAGCGGTACATTCTCTGTATGATGATGAATCGGATGTCTACTATAAGGAATATGTGGATCAGGTGTCCGGACCGTATACGAAGGTTTCTGCCAAAAAAATAAAACAGTGGCGGGAGGAGAGGCTTGCTCTGGAAAAGCAGATCCATCAGGAGAAGCGGAAGGCGGCTACGGATGAACTGAAATCAATTGTGGAATCGGGATATGCCAGGGAACGCAAAAGAACAGAGGGTTTTCAGGTGTTGATGAATCACATCAGCTATATTTCCGGGATTTCGAATGGAGGACTCTTTTACGAGAGAGGATACGAGCAGCTGACGGGGTATGAGATGGCATGGAAACGGGATGCGGTGCTGGCATTGGAGGGCGTTCTTATGGTGATCCTTACGGTGGCGGGGATTTATTCCCGAGAGTATGAGACTGGAATGATGCGGCTGCTGCGGACAACGTCCCGGGGAAGGCAGGAACTGCGAAGTGCCAAGCTGTGGATCGGCGTAGGAATTGTTACGGTGATCTATGGAATTATCTATGGAAGTGAATTTTATCGTATCTTAAGTGCTTTTGGAACAAAGGGCTGGAACTGCTCCGTGGCAAGCATGGCCCACATTCCGATGTATCTGTCGGGACTGGCGGTGGTGGACTATCTGGCGTTGATCTCTGTCATGCGTTATCTGGGATTTTTCCTGGTAATGGCTGCGGTTTACCTGATCTCCAGCCGTGCGAAAAGCTTTATTATGACAGTGGTATACAGTATTTCTATATTTGCGCTGCCCTTAGTTTTGTATCTAAGTGGAGTGAAGGTTTTCAAATATGTACTGCTTGATCCGCTGCTTTTGGGAAATATATTTTGATGCTACCGGAGGCTGAGTATTTTTCCATTTTAAGGATGGAATAAATGGGAAAGGAGTTTAAAGCGTATGGAGATTACAATCTCTCATCTGACGAAACGGTTTGGGGATAAAACAGCACTGGATGACGTGAGTCTGGTGCTGGATTCCGGTGTACATGCTCTGCTTGGACCAAATGGGGCAGGCAAAAGTACGCTGATCAATATTTTGACGGACAGCATTGTGCGGGATCAGGGGGAGGTGCTGTGCAATGACCATGAGATTACTAAGCTGGGGGCAAAATACAGGGAGCTGTTAGGATACATGCCACAGCAGCAGAGACTTTATGAAAATTATACGGCAGAAGAGTTCTTGAAATATATGGCGGCGGTCAAGGGGATTGCCCCGGCAACAGCCGGAAAGCAGATTGCGGAGCTTCTGCAGGTGGTCAATCTGTGGGAAGTGCGGCGCAAAAAGGTGGGAGGCTTTTCCGGAGGAATGAAGCAGCGTGTTCTGCTGGCACAGGCACTTCTGGGGAATCCACGTCTGCTGATCCTGGATGAGCCAACGGCGGGGCTGGATCCCAGTGAGCGGATCAATATACGAAATTATATTGCCGCTGTGGCACAAAAAATGATCGTGCTTTTTGCGACGCATGTGGTCAGCGATATCGAGTGCATTGCAAAGGATGTGATCCTGATACGGGATGGAAGAATCTGTCAGAAGGGCACGCCGGTGGAGCTGATCGAGAGCATACAGGGGAAGGTAGGGGAACTGCCATGTGATCTGGATAGTCTGGAAAAGCTGCAGGAGAGGTACTGCACCGGTAATGTTTATCAGAGGCGGGAAGGACTTCGCGTGCGAATCGTGGGGGATGAGCTGCCGGAGGGATGCCTGCCGGTGCGGGACAGTTCCCCTTTATACTGTAGGAGATGATTTGTCTGGGGAGCTGACAGCCGGCTGAGAGGGATTAAGATCCGACCCATGAACCTGATCCGGGTAATGCCGTCGCAGGAAGATAGATTGCATTCGCTGTGGTACAGCGGATGGGTTCTGCATATACAGTGCTTCAGATGATCATATCCGGAGCACTTTTTATTTTGTCAGGAAGTTTTTATTTCTGTTAAAGGGAAGACTCCGAGAGGATGCGTAATGAAGTTTTTTTGTGGAAAAGTGAGGTAGATTATGGATTACACGACACAGATGGATGCAGCGAGAAAGGATATTATTACTCCGGAGATGGAGATTGTGGCAGCCAAGGAAAATATGGATGTAGAGGTTCTTCGGGATTTGATCGCCAAGGGACAGGTGATCATTCCGGCTAATAAAAACCATAGATCATTAAGTCCGAATGGAATCGGAAGTGCCCTTCGTACCAAGATTAATGTCAATCTGGGAACCTCCCGTGACTGGACAGATCTTGACATGGAGATGGAAAAGGTAAAAAGTGCCGTAGATATGGGAGCTGAGGCAATCATGGACTTAAGCTCCAGCGGAGATACCCAGAAGTTTCGCCGTAAGCTGACGGCAGAATGTCCGGCTACGATCGGAACAGTGCCGATCTATGATGCGGTTGTATATTATCATAAGGCATTGAAGGAGATCACAGCGAAGGAATGGCTCGACATTGTGCGGATGCATGCAGAGGATGGCGTGGATTTCATGACCATTCATTGCGGAGTTAATAAGGAGACAGCGCGTCATTTCCGTCAGGACAAGCGTCTGATGAATATCGTATCCCGTGGTGGTTCTATTATTTATGCATGGATGGAAATGACAGGCAATGAAAACCCGTTTTATGAGTATTATGATGAAGTGCTGGATATCTGCAGAGAGTACGATGTTACCATGAGTCTTGGTGATGCCTGCCGTCCGGGATGCTTAAAGGATGCATCGGATGTATCCCAGATCCAGGAGCTGATCACTCTCGGCGAGCTTACCAGACGTGCCTGGGAGAAGGATGTTCAGGTTATGATCGAGGGACCGGGTCATATGCCGTTAGACCAGATCAAGGCCAATATGGAGATTCAGAAGACAATCTGTAAGGGAGCACCATTTTATGTACTGGGACCTCTTGTTACGGATATTGCTCCGGGCTATGATCATATTACATCTGCCATTGGCGGTGCGATTGCTGCAACATACGGAGCTTCCTTCCTGTGTTATGTAACGCCTGCAGAGCATCTTCGTCTGCCGGATCTGAATGATGTAAAGGAAGGAATCATTGCATCTAAGATTGCAGCTCATGCAGCAGATATTGCCAAAGGACTTCCGGGAGCAAGAGACTGGGATGATGAGATGGCAGCAGCCCGTCGTGCCCTTGACTGGGAGAAAACCTTTGAGCTTTCCATCGATCCGGAAAAGGCGAGAAGATATCGTGCAGAGGCAGCACCGGAGAAGGAAGATACCTGTTCTATGTGTGGTAACTTCTGTGCGGTCAAGAATATGAATAAGATCCTGGACGGAGAGATTGTATCAATCTTTGACGAATAGAAATTTATGCTTTATTCTGCGCAAAATGCAAAATCGGTGTTTTACGTATCAAAAATTTTATGTGAGGTTGTACGATGAATAGAAAGAATCCACCGGTGGTTTTGACCGTCGCAGGCTCCGACTGCAGTGGTGGTGCCGGAATTCAGGCGGATTTAAAGACCATGTCAGCTTTCGATGTATATGGCATGAGTGTGATCACGGCAGTGACGGCACAAAATACCTGTGGTGTAACAGGTGTTCAGAATATTACCGGAGAAATGATCCGGCAGCAGCTTGAGGCTGTGATGAGTGACATTATGCCCGATGCGGTAAAGATTGGGATGCTTGCCACGGCAGATGCAGTGGCAGCTGTGGCTGATATTCTGGAAAAGTATCGCCCTGAGCATGTGATACTTGATCCGGTCATGGTATCCACCAGCGGCAGAAGTCTTTTGGAGGCAGAGGGAAGGGAACAAATGCTGCGACGGCTGTTTCCTCTGGCTGAGCTTGTGACACCGAATATTCCGGAAGCGGAGGAGATACTGAAAGCTGTTGACGGATCAGATAAAGCAGATGGCAGACCGATGGAAAATAAACAGGTGGCATCGAAAATGGCATCACCTGTGCGGATTGCGGATCAAACCATGATGGAAATGGCAGCACAGACGATCCGGAAAAGGTATGGCTGCAATGTGCTTTTAAAGGGCGGTCATATGACACAGGCGGCAGATGATCTGTTGTATCAAAAAGAGACGGTCTGGTTTCCGGCGGAAAGGATTGAGTGCAATAATACCCATGGAACCGGATGTACGCTTTCCTCAGCGATTGCAAGTGCGCTGGCACGGGGATATTCCCTGGAGGAAGCAGTAGGGATTGCCAAGGTATATGTGCGAAGTGCTATGTCTACAGGGCTTGATCTGGGACACGGAAATGGACCGTTGGATCACAACTGGAGTATATCATCCGCAGTGCTTTCGCAGTCCGGCCAATCATCCCGGTAGGTTTCCTCCGGGACGGCATAGACATAGCATCCGGCCTCCTTGGCAGCGTGGATGGCATATGGTGCATCCTCAAATACAACGGTATCTGCCGGAGAGACCTGATAGAGCTTACACACATGCTGGTAGATCATACCGGTCCGTTTGTTCAGACCGATTTCAAAGCTGGTATGTATGTCCTTAAAATAGGACAGTATTCCAAGACGTTGAAAAGCATTGACAGCGCAGTCGCGCTCCGATGTTGTTAAAACGCAGAGGATACTGTCCTTTTTTGTGGACAGTTCCTGTAACAACTCTTTGATACCGGGCTTTAATGGAATCTGATATTGGTAGGAACGGTGGATCAATTCCATGATTTCCTGATTGATCTTGGAAATCTCTCCGTGAATGCCTAAGGTCTGAAAGTAAGCGGCGGATTCATCCATGGTCATGGCGTCGATGGTTTCTTCCAGATCGGCAGGCGGAGTGATTCCCTTGGACAACAGATAGTTTCGTCCAAGGTGCGTCCATTCTCCCATGGAATCAAGAAGCGTTCCATCCATATCAAAAATATAAAGCTTTGCGTTTTTTATGGAATTCATGAGAGCATCTCCTTTGTGCGGTGAAGCAGATCCTTTGTGGCAGCACCGGGATCAGGCTGTCCGAAAATTGCTGAGATAACAGAGATACCATCAATACCGGTGCCCTTAAGCTGTGTCAGATTGTCAGCGCTGATCCCGCCGATGGCAACGACAGGGATGGATACGGTGGAGGTGATCTCCTTCAGGGTTTCAAAGGTAATACGGGTATGATCCAGTTTGGTGCTGGTGGTAAAAACAGCTCCCACGCCAATATAATCGGCTCCCGCTTTTTCTGCTGCAACTGCCTGCTCCAGATTACCTGCGGAGACTCCGATGATCTTGTCCGGTCCCAGGATCTCCCGTGCTTTTTGATATTCCATGTCGCTCTGGCCGATATGTACGCCGTCTGCATCAATTTCCTTTGCCGCATAAATATCATCATTGATCACAAACGGTACGTGATATCTGGCAGCAATTTCTTTGATCTCTTTTGCCTCCTGAACCATTTCTTCGTGGGAAAATTCCTTTTCACGAAGCTGCAGAAAAGTTGCCCCGTTTTTCAGGACGTCTTCTACAACGTCGGTGAGTTTATTGCCGTTCAGCCAGTAACGGTCGGTAATAGCATATAATGTAAGGTCTTCTTTTTGTAATGGATATGACATAATAAATTTTATCCTTTCATTTTTGATATTTGTATATTGAATTGATGAAAAACGAAGTTCTTATAATTATTAAATTTCTTATAAAAAACTTAATAATTTATACCCGTTCGATCTTAGCACCTTTCAGGAAGGTTTCATAGTTCATATTGCTCATATAGTCGATCAGGAAGGTGCGCAGAGAACCGGTTCCACCTTCGGTACGCACTGTCTTTTCGTATGCGAGCTCTCCGGCATAGCCATAAGCAGCCATTGCGGTTACTGTTGCCTCCAGAGCTTTGTATGGATTGGCAGACACAAATACGCCGATGGCACTGGAAAGCATGCATCCGGTACCGGTGATGCGGGACATCATAGGATGACCGTTGCGGATCAGATAAGCGGTATCTGCATTGGCAACGATATCGATAGGACCGCTGATGGCGATCACAGAGCAGGTGATGGCACTGATCTTTTTGGCATATTCCGCAAGCTCATAGATATTGTCCTCATTGGCAAGATCCTCATTTGCTGCATCGACTCCCTTTGCATGGGAACTTTTATCACCAACATATTTGATCTCAGAGATGTTTCCGCGGATAACGGTAAAGCGGATATTGTTCATGAGATTTTCCAGTACGTCATTACGACGGTGTGCAGCACCGGCTCCGACGGGATCAAAGACGACAGGATGCTCCAGCTCGTTATTTTTCCGGCCCATGCGGAGCATGGATTCCTCCAGAAAGCCGCCGGTGTTTCCCATGTTGATCACACAGCCGTTACAGCCGGCAGAGATATCAGCCACTTCATCCGGGTCATCGGCCATTGTGGGAGAGCCTCCGCATGCCAGCGTCATGTTGGCGCAGTCTGTGGCAGTGATATAATTCGAAATATTGTGGACAACAGGTGCCACCCGCCGGATATTATCAAAAATCTCTTTTGCTTCTTCTGTAATATTCATTTGTAAATACCGTCCTTTCATAAAAAAACGGCAGAAAAAGAAATCATACCCGAGGTGGTATGCCCCTTCTTCTGCCGTTTGTTATATTCTGACAAAATCTGATCTCAGTATAGCATACCCATAGGAAAAGTCAAGGCAGAATCCGGTAATAGCCTGTCGGGAAAAATAAATTGCGGATCGGTGGAAAACAGCCTATAATATACCTGTGAGAAGGATTGTCTGTGATCGGAAGATCCGTGGACAGAGAAAGGAATGAGTGTTTTATGGAGAGGAAGAAACCGGTGCCCGGAGAGTTTTATAGGCACTTTAAAGGGAAGATATATCAGATCAGGGAGCTTGCAAAGGATTCCGAAACAGGAGAGGACATGGTGGTTTATCAGGGGATGTATCCGCCGTTTCAGGTGTGGGTGAGATCACTGTCCGTGTTTTTGGACAGTTTGGATCATGAGAAATACCCGGAATGCCGCCAGCAGTATCGTTTTGAACAGGCAGCTTTCCGGGATCAGATACAACAGGATGCAAAACAGGTACAACAGGACGCAATACAGGAGAGAAAATCGGATGGCATGGCAGAGATTTCTAAAGACGGGGAACCGGTGAGTGACTTGGAACTCCGGACAATTCTGATCAATGATCAGGGAGAAAAGCTTCTGACAGGCAGGATGACAGACGAAGAGATTGCCCGCAGAGGATTTCTTGCGCTTCTGGATGCAGAAACATATCGGGAAAAGAGGCAGATCCTTGTGGGACTTCGTGATTATATGAATGAGCTTTATCTCAATAATCTGGCAGCGGCATTGGATGTTGTGCTGGAGGATGGCAGCAGTCAGGAGCATTATGACACACTTCTCCATTGTCTCGAAACATATGAAAAATATGAGGGAGGACGACTGCGGCGATGATGAACAGGATTATTAATACAATGTTCCATGGAAGTGCCAAAGCCAGGATATTTTTGTGGTCTGTCTTTATAATGGGCCTGGCAACGATCCTGCTGGTGGTGCTGGCGGTGGCCCTTGGTTCCTTTACCTGCGGAACGGGAGCTTTTGTCTGTGCGCTGGCGGCGTTTGTCACATCGCAGTCTGCTTCCTTGACGGAAATGGAACGAAAAAGTCAAAAAGATAAGATAAAAAAAGAAAAAGAGAAAGCCCGGGAACAGCAGGGAGAGAGCGGTACGGGGAAGGCGGCAGAGACGGAAGAAGGCGGTCAGGAGGCTGTCTGGTATTCCAAGGAGAAGGAAAAGGCAAAGCTGCAGTACCTGTCTTCTATGAATGCCAAGAAGCTTAAGGGACTTGCAAAAGAGCATAAGATCAAACAGAAGCATGTTTTTGCTATGGTTGATATGTATCCGGCAGAGAAGATACGGCAGGCACCGGCCATTGTCTGGAGGACCGACACCCATCTGCATTTGCTGATTATGGAGCAGAGTGCCAGGGAATTTCAGATACCGTACAATGATATACAGGGTGTTTATTATGATAAAAATGTCACGGCAGATCCTGATAAAGATTATGCGCCGTTTCAGTATTCTGGTTTTATGTCAAAGATCTATAAACCGTATCTGCCGGAATACAAAGAAAATACAAAGGATGGGCAGATGGTTTATGTGAAAAATCTGTTTACGATCCATCCGGGGATATCGTTTACCAATACTTCCATGAAAGGCATTTTTAGTATTCTTACGAGAGCACCGTTTCTGGTGGATGATGCCATCAATACATCGGACCGGTTTGACGAATATTTTAAAGACATTTACCGGTATGGCATTTTATGCAAAAACAACATATATACATTGGAAGAATACCGGCAGAAGCTGGAGGGGGTGCTGGATGAACTCTTATCTGCACCGATCACACGGACAGAGTTTTTCAGGACACTGAATGCCATGAATCATTATCATCTGATCACTCAGGACTATGTAATGAAATATACCCGGAAATATGTTATGAAGCATAATGAACAACCGGAGCATTAGGGAATAGCTTAAAATTTTATAAATAAGATAATAATCCTGTAAATGTAATTGTACAAAACAGGGATTTATGATAAGATTTTCTCACCTGATATTTACTGTTGACAGCAGTCCGAAAATAGTTTATGCTTAGAAAAGAAGAACATTTGTTCGTTAGAAAGCGAGGAGCATTATGGCAAAAGAGATTAAAATTGATGAGAATAAAAGAAAGGCACTGGAGTCTGCTGTTGCACAGATTGAGAAAGCATATGGCAAGGGCTCGGTAATGAAGCTGGGAGATAATACACACATGAATGTGGAGACATTTCCCACAGGATCTTTAGGACTTGATCTTGCATTGGGAGTGGGAGGTATTCCGAAGGGAAGGATTGTAGAGATATACGGACCTGAGGGCGGTGGTAAGACTACCGTGGCACTTCATATTGTAGCAGAGGTACAGAAGCTTGGCGGCATTGCAGGATTTATTGATGCGGAGCATGCGCTGGATCCCGTTTATGCAAAGCGCATCGGTGTTGATATTGACAATTTATACATATCCCAGCCGGATAATGGTGAGCAGGCCCTGGAGATCACAGAAACGATGGTGCGTTCCGGTGCTATTGATATTATCATTGTGGATTCCGTGGCAGCTCTTGTTCCTAAGGCAGAGATCGAAGGTGATATGGGAGATTCCCATGTGGGATTGCAGGCTCGTCTGATGTCCCAGGCACTTCGTAAGCTCACAGGTATCATTGGAAAGACCAGTTGTACGGTTATCTTCATCAATCAGCTTCGTGAGAAGGTTGGTGTGATGTTTGGTAATCCGGAGACGACGACGGGTGGCCGTGCATTGAAGTATTATTCCTCTGTACGTCTGGAGGTTCGCCGTGGTGAGGTGATCAAGAGAGACGGTGAGGCAATCGGTAACCGTGCCAAGATCAAAGTTGTAAAGAATAAGGTGGCACCTCCGTTCCGGGAGGCTGAGGTAGATCTTGTATATGGTATTGGTATTTCCAGAGAGGGAGATATTCTTGATCTGGCTGCCAATGACAATATTGTCAATAAGAGTGGTGCATGGTATGCATATAATGGCAGCAAGATTGGTCAGGGACGTGAGAATGCCAAGCAGTATCTGAAAGAAAATCCTGATATTATGAAGGAGATTGAGGATAAGGTACGTGCAAAGAGGATTCCGAAGGAGGGAGCTGCTGATGAAGCGGAGGAGGCTTCAGACAACAAGGCACCTGCAGTGGCAGCCGATCCGGAGAAGGCATCCGCAGTAAAGGAAAAGTAATCTGTCTGAAAATATATTGAGACAGGTACAGATCCGGGGAATGAGTCGTATATTTATGATATGCGCAGAAGATGGAGAGCTTCATGCAGGATGAATTATTACAGGCCAGAAAAAAAGCAATGTCCCTTCTAAAATACATGGACCGGACAGAGTGGCAGCTCAGGGATAAACTGGCAGCAAAGGGATTTTCACAGGAGGCTGTGGACGATGCTGTTGAGTATGTAAAGTCATTTCATTATCTGGATGATTACCGGTATGCCGTTCATTTTGTGGAGATTCACCATGAACAGAGAAGCAGACAGAGAATGCGTCAGGACATGTATCAGAGACATGTTCCGGAGGAGTATATTGATCTGGCTTTAGAAGAGATTTGTGAGAATGATGAGATTGCTCTTCAGGGAGCACTTCGTAAGCTTACCAAGGGTGAGACAGAGTTTTCTTACGAGGAAAAGCAGAAGATTGCTGCAAAGCTTTATCGCAAAGGTTTTCGTCTGGGCGATATCAAGAGAGCACTGGATATGTAAAAATACGGGGCAAAGGAAATGTTATTTTCCTTGCCCCGTGTTTTTTGTGGATGCGGATGATCAGAAAAACAGGCACATAGCAAGATAACCGCAGCTCCAGTGAAGAACAGCACAGCCCCAGATATCCCGTTGACGTTCAAAGATCACTCCGAGGGCGCAGCTCAGCAGAAAGGCACCCAGCATAAAGTAAAAACCGAAGGGAAGATGCATCAGGGAAAAGAGCAGGGATGTTAAAAAGATACTGAGCTGTTTTTGGTATTTGACATGGAGCAGGGATTTTACACTTTTCTGGATGACACCTCTTGCCAGAAATTCCTGAATAAACGCAGTGAAGATATAAATATAGGCACCATGCAGGGAACCTCCGATAAAATATCCTTTGATCCGGAAACCGGCCAGTGACAGGACAAGCTTTGCCAGTACGATCACAAGGCAGGCGATCACGCCGGTAGTAAGGGTTTCTTTGAGATTGGTGCGCCAGCGTGGGATATTGGGGATCAATCCGATCTCTTTCAGGGAAAAGCTGGTACAAAAAGCAATCTCAAGGAAGAGGACAAAGGTGATCACCTCGATCATCATTGTATAATCGTGAGTGGTCAAAGGAATGTGAAGCGTGAAACGACAAAGACTCCATGCTGCCAGATAAATGCTGATGCACAGGATCAGGCCGGAGAAAATATAGGCACAGTCGTGGTCGTGCTGCTGCAATAGCTGCGTATCTGTGACGTCCTCGATCAGGACGATCATCCCCTGAAAGGGTTCTTTTCGCCGTATCGTGGTATTTTCCTGCTGTATCAGACTGATATCTATCGTTAAAAAAGAGGTCTCCTTTGCGTTGGGAGCAGAATATTTTACTGTGGTCTTGTCTGTGAGCTGGCCTTTTTCCATACTGGAACGAAACAGTTTATTAAATGCACGGTTTCTTTTGTTTTGCAGAAATATTTCCGCAAAGGATCTCTGAATGGCTGTTTCTGCTGATATATGGAAGATTTTGGCGCAGGCAGAATTGATATAAGTAATAATGCCGTCCTCATTGACCATGATTACGCCATCGCTCATATTATCGAAGACAAGATCTGTCTGCTCTTTTGTAAGGAGTCCGTCTAAAGGATTTGACATGTTATCACCGTTCCTTTCCAGTACAACGGATAATGGATCACAGATTTCATTTTCATTGCACTAGTAGATAATGTAACACATTTCACGGATAGCGTAAATGAAAAAAATGTGTTATAATATTAAGCTAGGGCAAAAAGCGCTCAAAAGTTACGAAATGTGTCAGAAAGATACATAGAAATGAGGAGATTTATGAAGTATACAAAGAGAAGTATTATATGGTTTTTAACGATGACTCTGGTGCTGACAGCAGTGCCGTCTGTTAAGTCACAGGCAGCAGCAAAGCCGAAGACAATGGCTCATGCCTATTACATGATCGATGCAGAGAGCGGAGATAAAATATTATCCAGTCATGCCAATAAAAAAATATATCCGGCAAGCACAGTCAAGCTGTTGACTGCTCTGACGGTGCTTGATTATGCGGACACCAATCAGAAGATCAAATATACCAAAAAGCTTCGAAAGAAGATTCCAGCAGATGCTTCTGAATTAAATCTGAAGACAGGACGGGTGTATACAGTGGAGCAGTATCTCAATATGCTTCTGATCGTATCAGATGCCGGTTCTGCACTGGCATTGGCAGAGGGAACAGCGGGAAGTGTATCAAAGTTTGTGGAAATGATGAATGAGAAGGCGCAGGAGCTGGGGATGAAACACAGTCATTTTGATAATCCTGTAGGCCTGGATCGCGGTAGTGGATACAATGGGACATATACTACAGCAGCGGACTTTATTAAAGTGTCTAAGGCTGCGATGGAGGAACCGGTGATCAAGAAGATCGTTGCAAAGCATAAATATAAGGTACAGCCGGTTGGTGTTAAGAAGTCTTTTGTCATAAAGAATACCAATGCATTTTACGGAACATACAAGAAGCTGGTCAAGAATAAAAAATACAAGATCATTGGCAGTAAGACAGGCACTACAAGGGCTGCGGGACACTGTCTGGTGGCAACGGCGGTGGATGAGGACGGCAATACCGTGATCTGTGCTTTTTACGGCAATGGCGGATATGAGCGGCTTTATAAGGATATCAGGAAGCTGTTGGATTATGCATTTGCACAGTATTAAAATACAGACAGTATAAAACAATAAAAATGATGGGAGGATGCAGTTTCAATGCAGACGTATGAGGTGAAGAAATTACCATACCATCCAAAACTGGATATAACAGTCCCGGGATCCAAAAGCATGACTAACCGGGCTCTGCTGCTGGCGGCATTGGCCGAGGGAACATCGACAGTTTCCGGAATATTGTTTAGTGATGACTCCAATGTATTTTTGCAGGCGTTGAGAGATGTAGGCTTTTCTTTGAAGATAGATAACACCCGGAAGAGTGTAACGATTGAAGGAAAGGGCGGCAGACTGCCGAGAAGTCAGGGAAATATATACGTGGGGAGTGCCGGTACGGCAGCCCGTTTTCTGACGGCGATGGCGGCAATGGCAGAAGGTGAATATCGTATTGATGCCTCCGCACAGATGAAAAAGCGTCCCATGGCAGAGCTGTTAAAGGCGTTGGAGGATCTGGGAGCGCAGATACAGTATCTTTGTGACGAAGGGACATTTCCGGTGCGTGTCAGCGGGATGGGATACCGTCAGTCAAAAGCAAAGGTAGAGATCAATATTGATAAGAGCAGTCAGTTTCTAAGTGCATTGTTAATGACGGCGCCAAGTCATTTTGATGAGCTGGAGATTCGGCTGACCGGTACCAGGAGTGCATTATCTTATGTTAAAATGACAGAGCAGATGATGAAACAGTTTGGTCATGAGGGTGTGATCCGGGAGTCGGACAACTGCTACCGTGTCATGGCGGGGGGCGGATATCAGGCGAGAGATTATATGGTGGAACCGGATGTGTCAGCGGCATGTTATTTTTATGCAATAGCGGCGATCACAGGCGGAGAATGTCACATAAGAAATATGCGCAGAGATTCCCTGCAGGGGGACATGAAGTTTTTGAATGTGCTGGAGCAGATGGGATGCAGGCTTTTCTGGAAAGAGGATGGTCTTACATTGAAAGGGCCGGAACCGGGGGAGCTGAAAGGGATCGAGATTGACATGAGTGACTTCTCAGACCAGACGCTGACTCTGGCGGCGATCGCGCCTTATGCGGCGGAACCGGTACATATTAAAAATGTGGGCCATATCCGTGGACAGGAGTGTGACCGGCTGCATGCGATCAGTGAAAATCTTGGCAGAATGAAAATACCGTACGAGGAATATGAGGACGGCATCAAGATTTATCCCGGGATACCACAGCCGGCAGAGATCGAGACATATCAGGACCACAGGGTGGCAATGGCGTTTGCCGTTACGGGAGTGAGGGCAGACGGGATAGTCATATCCAATCCTCTGTGCTGCCGCAAGACATTTGAAAATTATTTTGAGGTACTGGACAGCCTGACTCAGGAAAACGCAGGGAAAAGGTCTTGACAGGCTTACCACATGTGTCATATTATGTGCAGAAATAATGCATATATTTTGGAAAAGAGATCGTACTTCAGGTGCACGGGGAACGATCCGGAAATACAGAATGGTGCACGGAAAAGAGGATGATCATGAAAAATATAATGAATTTATTGCAGGAAGAGATCAGCGCAGCATTTGAAAAGGCCGGCTATGAAAACAAATATGCAAAGGTTACGTTATCAAACCGGCCGGATCTTTGCCAGTATCAGTGTAATGGTGCTCTGGCGGCAGCCAAGCAGTATCATAAGGCACCGATCCAGATCGCCAATGAAGTGGTTGAAAATTTGTCAGAGAGCAAGTCGTTCAAGGAGATTGTGGCACAGATGCCGGGCTTTATCAATATGACAGTCAGTGATGATTTTCTGGCTGATTTCATGAACAGAATGAATGAAGACGAGCTGTTTGGCTGTGACAAAGCAGACAAGCCGGAGACCATTGTGATCGATTACGGCGGAGCCAATGTAGCAAAACCGCTTCATGTGGGACATTTACGTTCTGCTGTTATTGGAGAGAGCATTAAGAGAACAGCACGTTATCTTGGCCATAAGGTGATCGGCGATGTGCATTTGGGAGACTGGGGACTTCAGATCGGTCTGATCATTACAGAGTTAAAGCATCGTCAGCCGGAGCTGGTATATTTTGACGAGAGTTATGATGGAGAGTATCCATCCGAGCCTCCGTTTACCATGGCTGATCTGGAGGAGATTTATCCATATGCCAGCGGATATTCCAAAGAGCACGAGGATTATAAAGAGGAGGCGCAGACTGCTACAGCCCAGCTTCAGGCAGGCAGAAAAGGGTATCTTGCTCTGTGGCAGCATATTATTAATGTATCTGTTGCCGATCTGAGAAAGATTTATACACGCCTCAACGTCGAATTTGATCTGTGGAAAAAGGAGTCTGATGCACAGCCGTATATTCCGCAGATGGTACAGGATATGAAGGATGGCGGATATGCACATATCGATCAGGGAGCGCTGGTTGTGGATGTGCAGGAGGAGAGTGATACCAAGGAGATTCCGCCTTGTATGATCCTGAAATCCAATGGAGCCACCCTTTACAATACGACGGATCTTGCAACTATCGTTGAGAGAAGAAAGCTTTTTGACCCGACCCGTATTATTTATGTGGTGGACAAGCGTCAGTCGTTATATTTTGAACAGGTCTTCCGTTGTGCAAGAAAGACAAAGATCATTGGTGAAGATGTAGATCTTATATTTGTAGGATTCGGAACCATGAACGGCAAGGACGGAAAGCCGTTTAAGACCCGTGATGGCGGAGTTCTTCGTCTGGAGCAGCTTCTGGGTGATGTAGAGGATCAGGTCCGCGAGAAGATGGCAGACCGCGATATGCCGGAGGATGTATTGAAGGATGCAGCGGCCAAGATCGGTCTCGCAGCGATCAAGTATGGTGATCTCAGCAATCAGGCATCCAAGGATTATATTTTTGATGTAGAGAGATTTACTTCCTTCGAGGGCAATACAGGACCATATATTCTTTATACGATTGTTCGTACAAAGTCTCTGATGGCGAAGCTTCAGGCAAATAACATCAACGTGGCAGAGGATGTGAAGATCCTTCCGGCACAGAATAAAACCGTGACGGATGTAATGCTTGCACTGTCAAAGTGGAGCGACACGGTAAATGCGGCATATCAGGAGCAGGCACCACATAAGATCTGTCAGTTTGTTTATGAGCTTTGTGATGCATACAATAAGTTTTATCATGAAAATAAAATTCTGGCCAACGAGAATGTGGCAGAGAGAGATTCATGGATCACTCTGAGCCGTCTGGTAGGAAAGGTTCTGGAGCAGGCGATCGATCTGCTGGGTCTGGAGGCTCCGGACAGAATGTAATGTACTCTTACAGAAAAGAGGATGCGTATGATCATAAAAAGGGAAAAAGAATACCGGCAGTTAAACGAGGCGTATGAAGCAAAAGAAAACAGACTTGTGATCCTGTCGGGGCGCTTAGGAGTGGGAAAGTCCACTTTGGCGAGGCAGTTTGCACAGGACAAACAGGGCTATTATTATCAGGCGGTGGAGTGTGCTGCAGGGAAGCAGAAGCAGCTGTTAAACCAATGCTGGGACCGGCTCTATGAGGAGGACCGTTCTGAAGTGATGCGTTCTGCGATCAGCAGGATACAGCAGACGGTCAGCCGCAATACATATCTGGGTATTTTTTCGGAAATGTGTCATCGGAGGACCGGAAGGACACTGATCGTTATAGAAGACATAAACCATATTGTCAGAAACGATCCTGATTTTTACCGGGAGCTTGTGACATTGCTGGAACAGGAACAGGACCTGATGGTTCTTTTGACGATTTCTACATTAAACTGGAGGGAACTGGAAGCGGAGGTGGAGCCGCGGAGTCTGGTTGGTCAGATCACCGACAGGATTGTTTTAGAGCCGTTTCGTTTTTTAGAGATGGTAAAATATTTTCAGGGGCTTTCTATGGTAGATGTGATCCAGATATACGCATTGCTGGGCGGTGTTCCGGGATACCTGAAATACTGGGATGTCAGCAGATCGGTACAGCAGAATGTGATCGATCTTCTGATTGACGAAGACGGACCGCTGCGAGATGAGGCGGAACGCTATCTTCATTCGGAGCTTAGGGAGCTGTCTTTATATAATACGGTGCTCGGTTCGATGCAGGAGGGAGTTGTCCGGCTGAATGATATTCATGAGAGGACAGGCTTTGGACGTGCAAAGATCAGTGTTTATATGAAAAATCTGAAGCAGCTCGGTGTCGTGGATAAGTGTAAAACATTTCCGCTCCGGTGTCAGGATCGAGAGAAAAAAGGAATGTATGAGATCACAGATGCATTGGTGCATTTTTGGGCGCATTTTATTCTTCCTAATCAGACCCTGCTCAATATATTGCCGGCGGATCAGTTTTATGAACAGGTCGTAGAAAAGGATCTGGAGGCATATACGGAGGTTTATTTTGAACGTATGTGTGTACGATATCTGGGACTCATGAAAGAATACAAAAATGCTGCTCCGCTCAGCGGAAGGCATGGAGCGTGGTATGGGGATAAAGGAAAGATTCCCATGATCATAGAAGACAAGGAAGAACATCTTTTACTGATGTATGCAAAATGGAGCAGAGAACCATTTACCAGAAAGGATCTGGAGAGGAAGCTCCGTTATCTGGTGAGCAGCGATGTCAATCCGGATCAGTATTATATTTTCTCAAAGTCCGGCTTTGATACAGAGCTGATCCAGAAGGCACAGCGTGTGAAAAATATGCATCTGGTAGATTTTTCCAATATAAAATTTGCAAAATAAAGGGGTTGCTAACATGTATCGTTTAACATCAAATCTTGTGATTTACAGAAATTTTGGAGAGGATCAGGATATATTATATTCTTTGGCAGATATCTGCAAAAAGTTTTACTCCGGAGAATATGTAAAGGAAAGTCTGATCACAGAAATTTATACACAGGTGAACCGCCTGCTGGACATTTCGACGCGTTATGGTTTTGATAAGAATTTATGGCATAATTATCTTGCGTTTTTGCTTGCCATGAATGAAAATCCGTTTTCCATGGTTTCTGAAAAGGTGGGAGCCAATGACGGATCCGTCAATATATTTGCCCGCAATGATTTTCATATCTTCAAGGAGCTGTTTGACTATGATTTCAGTCCGATTGAGAAGGAGCTGGGAATATCCTGCTTTTCTACGATATTGGACTACAGAGCGATCGTGAAGAGTGAGCAGATCTATAACAAAAGTGTCAGTGAAAAAGTTCAGGAGCTCAGCAGTCAGATTGAGCAGGCATCCGGCGAGGAAGAGCTGTACCATGTGGTGACGGAGTTCTACAAGAAATATGGTGTGGGCAAGTTCGGACTGAACAAGGCATTTCGCATCAGCAATGACCGGGAGTATGGTCTTTTAAGTCCTATCACCACCACAGGAGATATGATGTTGGATGATCTGATCGGTTATGAACAGCAGAAACAGAAGCTGATCGAGAATACAGAGGCGTTTGTGGCTGGCAGAAAGGCAAATAATGTTTTGCTGTTTGGTGATGCCGGCACCGGCAAATCCACAAGTGTTAAGGCTATACTGAATCAGTATTACAGCAGGGGACTTCGTATGATCGAGGTGTATAAGCATCAGTTTAAGGATCTGTCCTCTGTGATCGCTCAGATCAAGAATAGAAATTACCGGTTTATCATATATATGGATGACCTGTCCTTTGAGGAGTTTGAGATTGAATACAAATATCTTAAGGCAGTGATCGAGGGAGGACTGGAGACAAAGCCGGACAACATCCTGATCTATGCTACGTCCAACAGACGTCATCTGATCCGTGAGACATGGAGTGACAGATCGGATATGTCACAGGATGAGCTTCATCGTTCCGATACAATGCAGGAAAAATTGTCTCTGGTGGCAAGATTTGGTGTCACGATCGGCTATTACAGACCGTCTCAGCAGGAATATTTTGATATTGTGCTGCAGCTGGCAAAGCGTTATCCGGAGATTACCCTGAGTGATGAGGAGTTAAAGCTCAAGGCCAATCAGTGGGAGCTCAGCCATGGGGGGATTTCAGGAAGAACAGCACAGCAGTTTATCAATCATCTGGCAGGGATGCCTGCAGACGATTAGAAAAGGAGGAAACAGTTATGCAGAAAATTCATAAGAGATCAATATGGTTAAGAAGCCTTGTTATGGCTGTTGTGTTTGCGGCGGGGGTGTTTATGAATGCTTCCGGTGCAGCTGCGGCAACCGGCGATTGGGATGGCGCACAAAAGGCTGTGCTTAACGCATACAAGAAATATCAGACCAGTGTCGACGTAAGTTCTTATAATCTCAATTATGCTACAGAGTATGACAATCTCAAGAGCATGATGAGTACGGTTGTCAGTGAAACGCCGTATCTGTTTTATGCAGGAACCCGCTTTTCGGTATCCAGAAATACATCTACCAATCAGATCGTAAAGATCACATTGGGATATGCCGATGCGTATAAAAAAACAGATGGCAGCATCCGCAAGGCAAAGATCAAAAAGACAAGACGGCAGCTTGATGATGCGGTCAATAAGGCTCTTTTGAACGTGGAACCGTCCATGAGCCAGGTGGAAAAGGCAATGGTGCTTCACGACTATCTTGTCAGTACGACAGCATACACCAGTGATTCCGGTAATGCTTTCCGATTGACAGAGGTTGGCACATTTTTAAAGCATAAAGCTAATTGTGAAGGATATTCCAGAGCATACGCGATCCTGATGCAGAAGGTTGGCATTCCGGTGAAGTTTGTTTCATCCGAAAAAATGGTACATATGTGGAATGAGATCAAGATCGGGAAGAAATGGTATCATGTGGATGTAACCTGGGATGATCCGATGGATTCCCGTGATAAAACGGATCAGTATGGCAGAGTCAGCCATCAGAATTTTCTGTGCAGTGCGGCAAAGATGCAGAAGACAAAACATTACGATTTTAGCACCGGTGATGCCACCAGTACCAAATACGATAACCGTTACTGGCAGAATGTAAACAGCAGCTTTTATTATAACAATGGAAAATGGTTATATATGACCAAGGATGGAATTACCGAGAGAGACAGTCTCGACAAGGGAACGGCAACAGTTTTATATAATGTTTCCGGGGATAATCTGGTTCAATATGATGCGGACAGATATTATTTTATCGCATTCAACAGCATTTATCTGTATTCCCGCAAAACAAATGAGGCCAAGGCCGTATGGAAGACGACAGATCTGTATTCCGCAAACTGTACGCTGGATCAGATCAAAGTTGAAAATAATAAATTATATTATCGTGTTTATGACAATGGAAAGCATATTTCCAACAAGATCACTCCAAATGAGGATGGCACATTATGAAACAGGTAGGGATCGTTGTCTGCAATTACAATAAAAAAGATGATGTGCTTGCGTGTATTCAAAGTATTCTGGAATCAAAATTCCGGGATTATGATATCTATGTTGTTGACAATGCATCTACAGATGGATCCCCGGAGGCAATCCGTAAAACATATGGAGAGCGGGTTACATTGCTTGTCAATCAGGAGAATCTGGGGGGATCCGGTGGATTTAATACGGGACTGAGAGTGGCATTTGAAAAAGGATATCCCTATTTGATGTGTATTGACAATGATGCTCTTTTGGATGAAAATGCCATAGGAAATCTGTTTGCGTTTTTGCAAGAGCACGAAGAGACTGGGATTGCCGCAGCAAAGATATATCATAAAGAGGCTCCGGATTATGTCCAGCAGTTTGGACAGAGGATCGATTTTGAGCATTTCTGTACCGAGGTGCCTTATCTCAATGCGTATGAGGATGGAGGCATGCCGGAGTTTGTTTATACAGATGCTGTGGCAGCCTGCGCTCTGATGATACGCCGGAGTGTGATCAAAACGATCGGCTTTATGCCGGAGGACAATTTTCTATACTGGGACGACACGGAGTGGTGTTATCTGTGTGGCAAAGCAGGATGGAAGGTGGCTTCTGTAGGCAGTGCCATGGCGCTCCATGCCATGGGAGCCAAGAAGGAGCGGGAGAATACATTTCCCACTTATTATGCATGGAGAAACTGGATTCGTTTTTTTATGAAATATACTGTTCCGGAAAAATGGGAAAAGATGACAGAAACCTTTTTGGACAGCATGTTTGAGATTGTCTATGAAGGGATTCACAAGGGGGAAAGAAACCGGACACGTACCGTGATGATGGCTTATGATGATGCCATCCATGATGTGACGGGAAAGGCAGGAGAGAACAGGATCTTTTCTCTGGATGCGTCGGATAAGCCATGGAGAGAATTGTTTTCAGGAGCCGGAGAGTATATTATCAATCCCGGAGAATATCCTGCAACAGCACAGTCGGTTAAGGAGAGAGCCCGAAGCATGGGATATCAGATCAAATGGCTTGAGCCGGATGAGAAAAATATTTCTGCAAGGGAGATCGTGATCTGTGAGAATATTTTTGAGATAGAGGATCTGAGCCTGAAAAAAATTTATATTGATGTGGATGACTGTATCCTTGCGACAGAGGAGGATGCTCTGGATGTGATCAATTATAATTACAGCCGCAGAAGCTTTGTGGAAGCGAATAAGCCTGTATTTTTGCAAAGATTAAAGGAACAAAGATCAATACCGCCTGCAATGCAGGATCAGTAAGATGGAATTTAATACAATACACAGAAAGGAAAAATCAATTATGAAAAAGAAAGTATTTTCTATTTTAGCAGATAACACATCCGGTGTGCTGAGCCGTGTATCCGGACTGTTTAACCGCCGTGGCTTTAATATCGACAGCTTTACGGCAGGTGAGACGGAGGATCCGACGATCTCCCGTATGACCATCGTGGCAAATGGGGATGATATCAGTCTGGATCAGATCCAGAAGCAGTTAGCAAAGCTGGAGGATGTCCGTGAGGTAAAGGAGCTGAAGGTGGGACAGTCCATCTGCAGAGAGCTTGTACTGATCACGGTTGGTGTGACTCCGGAGGAGAGGACCGGACTGATCTGTCTGGTCAATGCCTTTCATCATGCCAATATTGTGGATATTGAAAAGGATTCCATTATGATCGAGATGACGGAAAATCATGAAAAGATCAATGCTTTTATCGGTCTGCTGGATGGTTATGAGATCAAAGAAATGGTTCGTACCGGTATCGCAGGTTTGACAAGAGGGGCAATGTAGTGATACCTTGATCTGAGCGGAAAGTATTTTCGAAAGAAAATGGCAGATGGAAAATATCGGGTTTATATCGTATAAGGAGAGGGACTTCGACAGGAAGGGACAGAGAGACAATGAAAACCCAGGGAGAGAATTTATCGCAGCGGACAGCTGATACGCTGCGGCAGATGATATTAGAGGAGAAAGTATACACATTTGGGGAAAAGCTTCCCAATGAAAACTTGCTGTCTGACAAGCTTGGCATCAGCCGGACAACGCTGCGTGAGGCGATCCGTACACTGGTATCCGAAGGGATTCTGGTGGTACAGCGTGGAAAGGGAACTTTTGTGGCAGAGCAGGCAGACCGGCTGGCGGACAGCAGGATCAGCATGAAGAGTTTCTCCGATATGCAGGTAACACTCCGGGATCTTTACGAGACAAGAATGATATTTGAACCGGAGGCAGCAGCACTGGCATGCCGCAGGGCGACGGATGAGGAGATCGCACATATTCTTGAGCTGGGACAGGAATGTCAGAGACATCTGGAGGAGAATCCTACCGGAAAGGAACGAATCGAGTCGGAGAGTGCTTTTCACGGAGCAATACTGAAGGCTTCCCACAACGAGTTTATCAGCCGGTTTATGCCGATGCTGACGGAGACCATAGAGAAGACCTTTGCTCTGGATTTTAATCTGGACGTGATCGCAGAGGATGCCTATAAGGATCATATCCTGATCATGAATTTTCTGGAGAAGCGGGATGCCGAAGGTATCAAAAGTGCAGTGACCATACATCTGCATCATGCGTTCCTGACAGAGCAGTTAAACTGGCAATAGATAAAGACCGATCCCCTGACAGAAGGTTTCTGCCGGGGGATCTTAATATTTATAAAAAATTTCAATAAATTTTAAAGAATATATTGACAAGAGGAAAAAATAGTCTTAAAATCAATGTCATACAAGTTGAACGAGTTGTATGACAAGTTTATCAAAACAATTTATTTTAGGAGGAAATGTAAAATGGCAGAAGCAAGAATTTTTTATCAGGACGACTGTAATTTAGATCTTTTGAGCGGAAAGAAGATCGCCATCATTGGTTACGGCAGCCAGGGACATGCTCACGCACTGAACTTAAAGGAGTCCGGATGCGATGTTATCATCGGTCTGTATGAGGGCTCTAAGTCATGGGCTAAGGCTGAGAAGCAGGGCTTCAAGGTATACACAACAGCAGAGGCTGCTAAGATGGCTGATATCATCATGATCCTCATCAACGATGAGAAGCAGGCTGATATGTACAAGAAAGACATCGAGCCAAACCTTGAGGCAGGTAACATGCTGATGTTCGCTCATGGTTTCAACATTCACTTCGGATGTATCGTACCACCTGCAGATGTAGATGTTACAATGATCGCACCAAAGGCACCGGGTCACACAGTACGTTCTGAGTATCAGGCAGGTAAGGGTACTCCTTGTCTTGTTGCTGTAGAGCAGGATGCTACAGGTAAGGCACTTGACCTTGCACTTGCATATGCACTTGGTATTGGTGGAGCAAGAGCCGGTGTTCTGGAGACTACATTCCGTACAGAGACAGAGACAGACCTCTTCGGTGAGCAGGCAGTACTTTGCGGTGGTGTTTGTGCTTTAATGCAGGCTGGTTTCGAGACTCTCTGCGAGGCTGGTTACGATCCAAGAAATGCATACTTCGAGTGTATCCATGAGATGAAGCTGATCGTAGATCTGATCTATCAGTCAGGTTTCGAGGGTATGAGATATTCTATCTCCAACACTGCTGAGTATGGTGATTACATCACAGGTCCTAAGATCATCACAGAGGATACCAAGAAGGCTATGAAGAAAGTTCTTGCTGATATCCAGGATGGTTCTTTCGCAAAAGAGTTCCTGCTTGATATGTCTGATGCAGGTCGTCAGGTTCACTTCAAGGCTATGAGAAAGCTTCACGCTGAGCATCCTTCAGAGAAGGTTGGTAAAGAGATCCGTAAGCTGTATAGCTGGAACAACGAGAGCGATAAGCTGATCAACAACTAATCCGGTTGATTTTGATAGATCGTACATAATATCACGGCGGAGAAAGAGCTGTATACAGTTTTTTCTCCGCTGTTTTTTTGTTTATAAATTCTTTTGTTTTCAGTGATTGACGGAAATAGACTATCTGCTATAATAAATATAATAGCTTTTCCGTGTCAGATAGTGTCTGTCTGGGGGAAAGTTGTGGAGTCAGGGTGGAGTGAAGGGAACAGATCAGGTTATAATAAATATCAGTATTCAGAATTTACATAATTTATAATAAGGAGAGACAATATGGGTGCTTTGATCGGAGGAATTATTTTACTTGTTGTAATCGTAGTAGCAGTTGTTGCAGGGACAGTTACAGCTATTGTAGCGGCAGCAAAGGATACATTAAAGGATGAATGATCAATAGGTTTTGAAGGAGGAAGATATGGTTCAGGTTGGAGATGTTTCTATTGGAAGTGGGAAACCGAAGATTTGTGCATCGATCACAGAAACGGACCGGAAATCGATTATTGCCGCAGCAGATATTCTGTTGCAAAAAAGAGTGGATATTATAGAATGGCGCATAGATTATTACAGAGAAGCCGGACATTGGGATATGGTACTGGAGACATTGCAGCGGTTGAAAATGTCTTTGTATGGCAGACCGCTTCTGGTGACTTTCCGCACCAAGGAAGAGGGAGGCTGTCAGGAGATTGAGACCGATGCTTATCGGGAGCTTCTGGATCATATTGCCCAGAGTGGTCTGGCAGATATGATTGATGTGGAGATCTTTAAAGATTTTTCCTATGAGGAGCTTGCCGGGGACAGGGCACCGGAGGTGCAGGAGCGGTTTCAAAATCTGAAACAGTGGATTGAAATGCTTCGTCAGAAAGTGGTTGTCGTGGGCTCCTATCATAACTTTGACAGGACACCGGAGGATACAGAGCTTGCCGGAAGAATGAAGATCATTGATGAAAGTGGTGTAGATCTTCCGAAGATGGCTGTGATGCCGGCTGACCGCATGGATGTTATGAGGCTGATGATGTTTACCCTGAAGATGACAGAGCAGATCAACAAACCGCTGATCACCATGTCCATGAGCCGGATCGGCAGTATCAGCCGGGTTTCCGGAGAAGCCTTTGGCTCTGCGGTGACCTTCGGTAGCATAGGCCAGGAGAGCGCTCCGGGGCAGCTTCCTGTCAATAAGCTGGAGGAGATGCTTGATATGATCCATCAGAATTATCAATAGCGCAATATATTGGACAAAAGGATAAATAATACAGGAGGAGTACGGTGTATCAGTTAGAAGAACACATATTTCTGATCGGTTTTATGGGAGTGGGGAAGAGTACCATTGCCCGTATGCTCAGCAAATTGCTGGGAGTCAAAGAATATGATACAGATCGGATGATCATAGCGAGAGAAGGCAGGGAGATATCGCAGATATTTGAAGAGGATGGAGAGCTGGCTTTTCGGAGGATGGAGACAGATCTGCTGGAGGATCTGAAGGGATATCCGCCATCTATCATTGCATGCGGTGGTGGAGTGGCCATGCGTACGGAAAATGTGGAGTGTATGAAGCGGCAGGGGAAGATCCTTTTACTGACGGCATCGCCGGAGACAATCTACGAGCATGTGAAGGACAGCACCAACCGTCCGCTGTTAAAGGGGAGGATGAGTGTTGAGGGCATCTCGGAGCTTATGGCAAAGAGAGAGCCGAAGTATATGGCAGCGGCAGATATCTGTATGCTGACAGACGATATGACACCGCGGATGGTAGCAGAGAAGATCGTGGAGATACTGGAAAACAGCACTCCGGTCAGTTTGGAGACACAGGAATAACGGTTGAAATCGGTGGGAGATTTCCGTAAAGAGGACATATCAGATGATAAAATCTGTGTCTTCGAGGAAAAACACTTGAAAAATACAGGACTTTCCTGTAAAATATCTATAGGATTGTGCGGTTTTTGACCGCCACTACATGAAGGAGGATTTTAAGATGGTATCAGCAGGTGATTTTAGAAATGGACTTACGATCGAAGTGGAAGGAAATGTCTTCCAGGTTATCGAGTTCCAGCATGTAAAGCCAGGAAAAGGTGCAGCCTTTGTCCGTACAAAGCTTAAAAATATCAAGAGTGGCGGTGTGGTAGAGCGTACATTCCGTCCGACAGAGAAGTGTCCTCAGGCACACATTGATCGTGCTGAGATGCAGTATCTGTACAGCGATGATATGTTCCATTTTATGAACACAGAGACATATGATCAGATTGATATGACCGCAGATCAGGTAGGAGATGCATTGAAGTTTGTCAAGGAGAACGACATGGTTCAGATGCTTTCTCACAACGGAGAGGTATTCGCTATTGAGCCACCAAACTTCGTAGAGCTTGAGATTACAGAGACAGAGCCTGGATTTAAGGTGAGACAGGTGCAGTTGTACAGGTTCCACTGTTCGTTGAGACAGGTGACAGAATCAGTATCGACACACGTACTGGCGAGTATATGAAGAGAGTTTAAATCTCATAACGTAAATAAAAGGGCGCAACCTTGAGAGAACCAAGTGTTTTCAATGGGTTGCGCCCTTTGTGCAAGTTGCTGTAAAAGAGTGCCGTAAAAGGGACGTAGCGAACAAGTAGCGAACAGGTAGCGAACAAATCACAAATATTTCAGTTTATTGATTTCGGCAAAGAGTGTGGAAAAAGGTACATGGGTGTACACCTTTTCTGTGACAGAGTCCAGCTCGTGTCCGACTATTTTTTTCACATATACAGAGTCTAAATTCTGTGCTTTTGCCTGAGAGACAAACGTGTGTCTGGTATCGTGAAGGTGATGGGTGCTGCCTTGCAGTTCATTCAGCTTCTTGTAATCTCTGGAGACGAAGTTATTATACGGAATCTTATAGCCCGTATCCCGGACGATGAGCATGGACTTGTTCATATCATAAAACTCCCGGATCAAAGGAAAGATATCATCGTGAATCGGCACGATCCGTATGCCGGCTTTTGTTTTAGATGCCTGTATATTGAGGGAGTGTTCTCTGATATTGCAGCAGTCATGTGGAAGCTTCAGAAGCTCATTGACACGCATTCCGGTGTATAACAGGATCAGAACGATTTTGGCAGCAAGCAAATCTTCCGTCCGGACAAGCTGCCAAAGTTGTTCAATTTCCTTTTGCGTATATGGAATACGGTCGATCACAGCTTCTGTGTATTCAATTTGGACGAACTGGGCATAATTCCGATCGACAATATCATTTTGCAATGCGTATTCAAAACAGCCGTTCATCACACATTTGATATTTAACTGACTGGAAGAGGAAAGCTTGCAGTTGTCAATAATTTGCTGCAGTACATCTGTTTTTATTTTTTTGATCGGAAAATCAGAAATAGCCTCCATATGTTTCCAGGCAGAACGATAGGAGTTAATGGTCCGTTCGGATATCTTTTCAAACTTTCGACCGGCCCATTTTTCATAGCAGTCTGCCAGTGTTATCTTATCATTATTCAGATCATAAGGATTGGCATTGAATAATGCCAGTGCATCCAATGCTTCTTTTTTTGTTGGGAAATAGCCGATAATGATCCGTTTCTGTTTGATCTTTCCGGTCTTCAGATCCGGTTCCCACCCAATTGTTTTCTCTACCATCCAAGGCTTGCGTCTTCTGCCGGAGAGTTTTCTGACTGTGCCATATCCGTTCGGTAATTTCATAAACATCATTCCTTTCTGAAAAATAAAAAAGAGTGCATTGAATAAACGCACCCGGAATGATATAATATGCTTGTCTATGGCGTATTGAATATCATTCGGTACGTTTTATCAGCAGTCCGGATTGCCGTCCGGGCTGTTGACTCTTGATGTGTATTTGATATAATGAACTCAACAGGGAGCCGGTAAGATAGATGAAGCCTATCCGCTCCGGCGTTAAGTTTACAGTTATGAAATAACCGTCCTACCTTTAGCGGGGAGCAGGACGGTTATTTTTTACGATTCACTAAAGTGATGATCGCACAAATCATAATTACAAAAGTGAATAAATCATCATATGTAACCATGTGACCACCCCTTTCCATAGGTATTGGAACGGATGGCAAGCCGTCCTACCGGCTCTCGGTTCAATTCATTTGACTTTTTGTGTATATTTGATATAATAACCTTAACGAGAGAGCCAAACGCTAGGTGCAACTAGCCGCCGGCAAAATATGTTATTACGAAAGTAACGCCTTACTTTACCCGAGCAGAGGCGTTACTTTTTGCGTGTAAGTTAAAAAACGAGTGTGATCACTGCGCAAAGCATAATTACAAATGTGAATAGATCACTGTATGTAACCATTGGCACCAGCTCCCTCCTTTGTAAAAGTCCGGCAGCTGACGTAGCACCCTTTGGCTCCCTGGGTAAGGTTATTATATGTGTTTGACTTTTTGTGTGTATTTGAATATAATATCCTTAACAAGAGGGTCGTTGACTGGAGGACACCCAGTCGCCGACGAAAACTATTAGCAAAGTAGCGTTTCAGCTTGGTCGGCAGGGAACGCTACTTTTTGCGTATGTATATAACAAGAGTTATGATCGCGCAAAGCATAGTTACGAACGTAAATAAATCGTTATATGTAACCATTGGCACCAGCTCCTTCCTTGGTAAAGTCCGGCAACTGACGTATCGTCCCAACAACCCTCCGGGTAAAGATATTATATTTTCAAATTACATTTTCTCAATATTTCTGCCGGTTTTCCACTACTTTCCCGATGATTCGCACCGGCTTCTTTTCGATCTCCTCATTTGAGAACACCATTGGCTCATAAATAGGATTAAAGGAAAGTAAGCTGATCCCACCGGCATATTTCATTAAACGCTTGCAGGTCGCATCATGACCGTTGACCATGGCGATGACAATATCACCACTTTCCGCGTCATCCTGCTGGCGTACGATCACGACATCCTCTTCGCACATTCTTGGCTCCATACTGTCTCCGTGTATCTGTAAGCCGAAAAACTCGCCGGTCTTAGCGAGAGATTGAGGAATCTCCTCGGTATCAATCACATCCTCGATCGCTTCCAGTGGAATACCTGCAGCCACACGACCGAGAACTTTTATTTGAACAGCCTTACTCAGGGATGATTTTTTTATATTATCATCAGATATTTTACGTTCTATAAGATCAGATTTTAATATATGGAAATAATCAGCTAAAAGCTGAACTTTTCCCATTCTAGGAAGAGCAATACCTTTTACCCAAGTATTAAAGGTTTGAGGAGAAACATTGATTGCCTCAGCTACTTCTTTTTGTGTCTTGTTATGTTCCTGCAGCAATCTTATAAGATTTTTTGAAAAAATGATTTTTTGTTCTTCATCTGTCATTGGATCGCCTCCTTTTCTTTATTAGATAATACTTTTTATTATGAAAACGGGAAACGTAATGTATATATTCCGGGATGGGTGGAAACCTGTGAATTAAATCCGTTTTCTCAGAAGATAGAAGTGCAGATATCTATCATCTGCCCCAAACCATATTTTCATGACATGGAACAGTCTTATGAAGAAATCCGTGGTATTGCCAAATTATTTGAATTTCCGGCCAGCATTCCCAAAGAAGGGGTTGCATTATCGGAAATTTTGACAAAACATTCAGAATATATAAAAAATGCAGGGGATGTGGAAACTGGAGGGATTTTTGTTTTGGAGACGTCAGGAATTGTTATTAATCCAGTTATCCGAAACATAGACACTATGGAAAGCTTTTCTCTTCAAACAACATTAGTTAAAGGAGATATTCTAAAAATTAACACCTTGGAATCGGAGAAATCGGTGACATTGCAGCGTGAGGGGAAAGACATCAACATGATCAATTACATCAATGACGATTCTGTGTGGCTGCAGATACCAATTGGATCATATCGTTTTGGTCTGTACCCGGAATATGGATTTGAAAATGCAGCATTAAAAATTATTCATGAAAATTTGTATACGGGGGTGTAATTATGGATCTGTATGTACTGGATGCGAATTTCAAAAAAATAGAAATCATATCCTATGCGGAAAGTATTATCTGGACCAAGAGGTATTTTTCTCTGGGGGATTTTGAAATTGTTCTGCCGGCGAGTCGTTATCTTTTACAGCTATTCTGTTCAAATGAGGATAGATATATTATGCGGCCAGGGGATCAGACCGGAATGATCGTGGAAAAGATACAGCTGACAACGGATGAAGAAAGCGGCGATAAGCTTATCATCAGTGGTCCAACATTTCAGGGACTTTTGAAAAGGCGTATTGTCTGGGGACAGAAGATTCTCAAAGGAACGCTGCTTGACTGTATATTGCTGGGATTGGTTGCAGATAATGCCATGGATGATTCAATCATTTCCGGAAGGAGACTGGAATATCTGTCGATTCGTCCAAATATCAGCATGGAATGGACAGGGGAGAACCCTCATATTGAAAAGCAGGTGACAGATGATGTATTGAGTGATGCAGTAATATCCGTATGTACTGCGTATGGTATTGGCTGGGAGATTTATTTTGAAAATGGAAAACTTTTATTTAATCTGTATCGTGGAAAAGACAGATCATCGGCTCAAAATATCTTGCCGGTTGTAAAGTTTTCTCCGAAATATGGAAATTATTTAAACGGAAATTACACATTTGACAAAAGCAATTATAAAAATGTGGCTATGGTGGCCGGAGAGGGCGAAGGAACTGCTCGCAAAATGGCAGCAGTCGGAAATGCAGTCGGAAGAAGTCGGTATGAGGTATTTGTGGATCAGTCAAGCCTGTCAACAAATGAGGGGGAAATATCAGACATAGAATATATGAATCAGTTGAAAATGGCGGGAGAGGAAAAACTGGCGGAATATGGAACCAGTGAAACATATGACAGTACGGTGGATCCGGATGTAAATTATCGATACGGGAAGGATTATAATCTCGGAGATATTGTGGAAGTTGAAAACGAGTATGGAATAATATCACGGGCAAGAATAACGGAAGTAATCGAATCAGAGGATGAAAACGGATATACTTGTTTTCCAAAATTTGAAAGTGTGGAGGGATAACGATGATCAGATATGGCTTTTTTAATTCAGAATCAGGAGACAGGGTTTACAATGCAGATGATTTTTCCGATCTATTTAACGGAGTGGTTGGTGATGGTATTTTCAGGAAAATTGGACAGGCCTTTGAAACAAGCATTTCCGGCAATGGAAAAATAATCGTTGGAAGTGGTCGGGCTGTTATCAAGGGAAGATGGATTGAGAGCACGGCAAGTGAATCATTAGAACCGCTACAACCGGAAGAAAACACTGTACGAATTGACAGCGTAATATTGCGATGTGATATGGCGTCGAGATCTATGGAAATCACCATAAGAAAAGGTTCTGCAACATCTGCCCCCACGTTGGGCGATACAGCATTATTTAAGGAAATCCGTGTGGCAAATATAACAATGGCAGCAGGATCGATAAAACCGGCCTCTATTGAAGATGCAAGAGATGAGAGCTGGGTACATCCTTTAGTTGGGGTACATGTTACAGAAATCAAAAGAGAAATAACAACTAGTACAGCCATTACATCAACTTCCCTTGGAAGTGGTATTGACAATTTCGACCCTGAAAAAGATTCATTGAATATTTATATCAATGGAATGATGCTCAAAGAATCGGAGTATACTGTGAGCGGAAGCGGAAGATCTGCAAAAGTTGATTTTAAATTCACATTGCAGGCGGACAATAGAGTGACATTTGTAGTGTTGAAGTCAGTAGCAGAATAATAAAAATGAAGTAAAAGCTACATATATAAAAGGGGATTGATCCAACTAACAGATCAATCCCTCTTTCTTTTAAGCTTGGTTTTGGTAAATGTCAACTAAAGCATCTTGAAGCACCTGAGAAAAGTTAATGTGATTATTTTCTGCAAAAGTATTTAACCAGGCAGGAATTGTTAAATTTTTTCGAACAGCTTTATCACCGTATTTCTCGGCATAACTATCCATATCTAAAACTAACATCGAAACAAAACCGCCTTCATCGGGAATGATTTTATTTACTGGAGAGGAAACAGGAATTTGATTTCCGTCTTCAAGTTCGTCCAGTACCCAGCCAGATGCAGCATCGGTTGCCATTGTTATAGCATCAGCTAACGAGTTTCCCTCGCTGACACATCCGGGAAGATCTGGAACTTCTACGGTATAACCGCCCTTTTTTTCTTCACATGGATAGAAACATGCTGGATAAGTTAATTTCATAAAAATGCCTCCTATATAATAAGATTATGAAGTCCGGGCTTCACAGCCCGGCTTGCTTCATAATTGATTTTACTGTCCTTGGATCAAGATCTCCGCTGTGATTCGGAATAGTGACCTTGCCCGGTTTGGTCGGATGGATGTAAGAACAATGAGAGCCTTTGGCTTTCTTGAACTGCCAACCATCGTCAAGGATCAGTTTTTCGATTTCTCGAAATCTCATGTAACAATCATCTCCTTACAATTATTATTATACGCATAATGCGCATAAAAGTCAAGGGAATTATTGGAAAATATGAAAAAATCAACTAAAATTTGTAGCGAACAGGTAGTGAACAAATCAACTGAGAGTTACTTGAATTAGGGAATTTATAATATGAAGAGAGTTTAAATTTCATAACGTAAATACAAGGGCGTGGTTCCTTGAAATAAGAATTTTTCTCACGTAACCTTGTTGCATCTTTGCCTTTAGCGTGCTATGATAAATCAAAAGTTAGAAATAACTAACATGGGATATAGAGAACTAACCATATCGAACATATTTTATCTTATTATGGTTATCATAGTAGGAAGCTGGAGAAAGGAAGGTTTATCAAAGATGGCTAAAGTCAATATCATTTATTGGAGTGGCACGGGTAATACAGCAGCAATGGCTGCAGCAATCGCAGAGGGTGTAAAGGAAGCCGGTGCAGAGGCTGAGCTGATCACCGCTGAGACAGCCAGTGCAGCAGATGTACAGGATGCAAAGGCAATTGCTCTGGGATGTCCGTCCATGGGAGCAGAGCAGCTTGAGGAAACGATCATGGAGCCTTTGATGGAGGAGCTGGATGGAGCGATTTCCGGTAAGACGGTTGTTTTATTTGGTTCTTACGGATGGGGAAGCGGTGACTGGATGCGTGACTGGGAAGACAGAGTATCTTCTGATGGGGCGTCAGTATGGAATGGAGAAGGCATCATTGCCAATAATGCTCCGGACGATGAGGCTTTAGAGTCATGCAAGTCTGCCGGACGTGATCTTGCAGGGCTGGTGTAGTGTAAACAGCCTGCAAAGCGTAATGCTTTGCAGAAATACAAAATAAGCATAATGAGCCCATTTGGGCTATAATAATAACAATTTGCCATTTTAGAATCGAAAAGAAGACTTCGTGCAGGGAGTCTTCTTTTTTTGCAAAGAGACTTGCTTTTTTCGGTGAAAGAGAGGATAATAGAAAAGTCTGAGTTTTATGAAATCTGTGTAAAGCGCAGAAAGCGTAATAAATAATGAGGTGAAAGGAATGGATTTTAAAGTAACCATACATCGATTGCTGCTTCGGGAAGAAAGACTGGAGCTTGCGGTTAGTGCATCGGGACCTTGGGATGAGAAGGTTCGTGATCCCAAAATGACGATTATATTTGATAACGGAGAGCAGACAAGACGTTTGCCTGTCGTAGTCCGCTTTTATCAAAGTGAGAAGGATGGCAGCTTTTACTTGATGGCATCCTATAATTACATGTTGAAATATCTGTTTTACAAACAGCCCAAGAATAAGCATATTGAGTTTTCTCTGGAGTTGAGTTATGGTCATACGGTGTTAGAGAGTGTGCCGTTTACCGTGGATCCGGAGGATGAGAAGGCATTAGAACTTCTGGTGCGTGAAACAGCTGTTGGTGTGGATGATTCCGAGCAGGAGCGACAGACATATATAGAGTATGAGATGGGATTTTCTGAGGATTCCCGTCGTGTGATCTTAAATGCCAAGCCGGGCCAGGAAAAGATATTCCAGCCGCACAAGGGCAGACAGATCTTTAATGGAGTGATCATGTGGCTGTGGCATTTTGTGTTGTTTTGTTTTTCTGTGGTATTGATTCCTGTATTTTTTATTGATGCGCTGCTGGCGGCGACCGGCTGTCAGAACAAAAACGCAAAGATACCGGAGAATGGTATTATTTATCTGTTGAAGCATGTCCGGGCGAAGATGGATACCTTCAGCCGGATCCGTATCGGTATTCTTGCAACGAAGATGTGGATGATGGATGTGGTCAATACCATTGCCAGACTTACCCCGATCAAAAAGAACCGGGTAGTATTCCTGTCCAATCGTCGTGATGATCTTACGGGAAACTTCGAATTTGTCAATAAATATCTTGATGGCGTACCGGAGCTTGACCGCCGTTATGTACTTGACAGCCATGAAGTCAAGCAGATGCGGATCAGCAGCCTGATCCGGATGGCATGGTACTTTGGCAATGCCAAGGTGATTTTGGTGGACGATTACTGCGAGCTTTTCTTCCGGATGCCACGGAGAAAGGATACCTATCTGATCCAGCTGTGGCATGCCTGCGGGGCTTTTAAGACCTTCGGCTGCAGTCGTATGGGACGTCCGGGCGGTCAGACCCAGAAGAGTCCGAACCATCGTAACTATGATTATGCGCTGGTCAGCTCCCAAAATATTGCAAAATTTTACGCAGAGGGCTTTGGTATCTCCGAGGACAAGGTGGCAGCTACCGGTATCCCGAGAACCGATGTATTCTTTGACAAAGCATACAAAGAGAAAGTTACCAACGAGTTTTATGAGAAATATCCACAGCTTAAGGATAAAAAGATCCTGTTGTTTGCACCGACCTTCCGTGGCAATGGTAAGCTGAGCGGTTATTATCCGGTAGACCGTCTGGATGTGAATAAGCTTTATGAGGATCTGGGAAAAGAATATGCGATCATTGTCAAACATCATCCGTTTGTTAATAACCGCAGTCATATCCGCAAGAAATATAAAGATTATATCATTGATCTGTCGGCAAACTCCGAGCTGAATGATCTCCTGTTTGTAACAGATGTACTGATCACGGATTATTCTTCGGTTGTATTTGAGGCATCATTGTTAGATATTCCGATGGTGATGTATGCTTATGATCTGGAGCGTTACATTTCCTCCAGAGGCTTCTACTATGAGTATGAGGACATGGCACCGGGCAAGATCGTCCGGACATACAGTGATCTGGTATCATGTATAGAGACACAGGACTTTGAGAATGATAAGCTGCAGGAGTTTAAGAAGAGATTCTTTGATGATCTGGATGGAAAATCTACAGTACGTGCCGGCGAGCTGATCGTAGAATGTACGAAAAAGTAGGTTTTGCTAAATGAGTAAATAAAAAAGAGACATTCCAAGATGATATCACAAAATATCAAAGGGGATGTCTCTTTGTTGATGTATAGAAAGATGCTTGTAATGTAAAGTGAAACACGGGCAAAACCAGCGTTTTGCCCGTGTTTATGTTGAGCCCTGAATATGCAGTTCACACTTTTATGAATCTGCCTTCTCCGCAGCGATCTTTTGGTAGATCTCATCGATCTTAGAAGTATCTAACTTAGTATCCAGAAAGAACTCCACAGCATATAAAGCCTGTGCCACCAGCATCTCCAGTCCGGTCACGGCCGTGATCCCAAGGGATTTTGCCTGTGCGGTCAGCTTCGTCTCCAACGGATTATAGATAATATCCAGAACGGCATGACATTTCGTAAATGGTGTCAGATCCAGAGGCGAGGCATCCATATTCGGATACATACCGACCGGTGTGGTGTTTACGATCACATCTGCATCTGTATGGTGCGCCAGACATTCCTCGTATGTAATGGTGTCCGGAGTATCCCGGCGGGAAACCAGCTTGATCTCGGCGGCATTCAGATGCTTCAATACAGCGATAACAGCTTTGGCAGCACCACCGTTGCCAAGGACAAGACATTTACAACCATTGATCTGGATATTGTGCTTCTCGATCATATAAAGAAAACCGGAAAAGTCTGTATTGTGTCCCTCCAGACGGCCGTTTTTGTTGACAATCGTATTTACGGCACCGATGGACGCCGCATTGTCATCCATACTGTCCAGATAAGGGATCACGTCCTTCTTATAAGGGATCGTTACATTGATCGCCTTAAAATCGTGTTTTTTCATAAAATCATCGAAATCCTCCCGGCTCACAGGACAGAGATCGTAGGTGTAATCCGCAAGCTGCTCATGAATCTCCTTTGAATAGCTGTGGCCGAGTTTTTCTCCAAGTAATCCGTATTCCATATTTTTCCTCCATACATAAAATGACAAATCTCATCTGTTATTATACGTTATTTCATTTTGAAAAACCAGTATGAAATGTGGTACAATATGCGAAATGACATGCGCAATAAATATAATATACTCAAACTTTGCACAACGATTATTAGATTGTGCCCATAATATTTCTTATATTCAGAATGTCGATATGATTTTGCCTTAGACTATTTGGACGACCGTGA
>CADAKW010000022.1 GCA_902788645.1 uncultured Lachnospiraceae bacterium | reverse complement strand
CAGAAATAAAGACAAGATCTTAAAACGCTGTAAGGTGATCAAGGACGGTGATATCGTACTGATGCATGATCTGTATCCAAGCACAGCGGCGGCGGTGGAGAAGCTGGTGCCCAAGCTGCGTAAAAAAGGTTTTCAGCTGGTAACCGTGGAGGAATTGTTCTACTACAAGGGGATTGATGCGAAGGGCGGTAAGGTATATTTTAGCGCAAGATAAAGCGGATCGGCGAAATACGTGAATGAAATGTCAGTAATCTCTTGCCAACCTTTTAATAACTATGCTATAATAAGCTTTAACGTGGTTTTTTATGCGCGTACGGAAATGACGCATGAAAATTTCTACGAAAAAGAGTTATTTAAAGGAGATACGAAAAAGAGTTATTTAAAGGAGATATGTAGCAATGAAGAACAAAAGGAAAGGGTTGCTTACTATAATCGTGATTATAGCAGCGATCGCATTTTGTGGTTACACAACTCTGGTCGGACTGGGAGCTGCCCATAAGGGAAGTGCTCAGAACATCAGATTGGGACTGGATCTGGCCGGTGGTGTCAGTATCACGTATGAGGCAGTCAAGGATAATCCTACAGACACAGAGATGAAGGATACGATCCAGAAGATGCAGCAGCGTGCGGAGGTATACAGTACCGAGTCTTCTGTTGTACAGCAGGGTGACAAGCGTATTGAGGTAGATATCCCGGGTGTTGCTGATGCAGAGGAAGTATTAAAGAGTCTTGGTAAAGAGGGATCTCTTGACTTTGTAGCAGAGGATGATGTTACAGTAGAGAAGGATGGTACTGTTACATATGACAAGAGTAAAGTCATTTGTTCCGGTTCTGAGGTAAAGAATGCCGAGGCCAATACGATTCAGCAGGAGACGACAAAGAACAAAGAAAATGTCGTTGACATCACCTTCAACAAAAAGGGAACAAAGAAGTTTGGTGCAGCCACACAGGCAGCAGCACCATCCAAGAAGAAAATTTACATTATTTACGATGGCAAGGAGCTTTCTTCTCCGGCGGTTCAGAATGAGATCCTCAATGGTAAGGCTCAGATTTCAGGAAGCTTTAAGACATTTGCTGACGCAGAGGAGCTGGCAGCAGGTATCCGTATCGGTGCACTTCCTCTGGAGCTGAAGGAGGCACAGTCTCAGGTAGTCGGAGCACAGCTCGGTCTTGATGCGATCAAGACAAGTCTTATGGCAGGTGCGATCGGATTCGCGCTGGTGGTACTGTTCATGGTAGTGTTCTACAGACTGCCGGGTCTTGCAGCATCTATTGCACTGTTATTCTATCTTGTGCTGATGCTTGTGGTATTAAACGGATTGAATGTTACCCTGACACTTCCTGGTGTTGCCGGTATCATTTTGAATATTGGTATGGCGGTGGATGCGAACGTTATCATATTCACCCGTATCAAGGAGGAGCTTGCGAAGGGCAAGTCGGTACAGACAAGTATCAAGCTTGGTTTCGACAAAGCGCTGTCTGCTATCGTGGATGGTAACGTGACGACATTGATCGCAGCCTTCGTGCTTTATCTGAAAGGCTCCGGTACGATCAAGGGCTTTGCTACCACATTGGCGATCGGTATTATCCTGTCTATGTTTACTGCCCTTGTTATTACAAAGCTTCTTCTTCAGGCAATGTATGTTCTTGGCATCGACGATGTGAAGTACTTTGGTGTTGAGGGCGCAAGAAAGCGTATCCCATTTGTTGCCAATAGAATGAAGTTCTTTGCACTTTCCGGTGTGTTGATCCTGGCATGTATCGTTATGCTGGTGGTCAACAAGACAGGCAGAATCGGCTATATTCTGAACTATGGTCTTGACTTCCTGGGTGGTACTACTTACAATGTCACCTTTGACAGCGGAGAGAAGATCGACGATGATCTGAAGAAGCAGGTAGAGAGCATCTTCAGTAAGACAAGTGGATCCAATGATGTTATTATTTCTGATGTAGCAGGAAGCAATACCCTGTCTGTTAAGACAGTAGAGCTTACCGATGATCAGAGAGCAGATCTGACCAATCAGCTGGTAGATAAGTTTAAGGTACAGGAAAAGAACATCCAGTATGATAGTATCAGTGCAGCAGTATCAGATGAGATGAAGACTAATGCCATCGTATCCGTGATCATTGCAGCAATCTGTATGCTGATCTATATCTGGTTCCGGTTCAAGGATGTCATCTTTGCCAGCAGCGCGGTTTTGGCATTGCTTCATGACTGTGCGATCGTACTTCTGGTATATGCGGTTTCCAAGATTTCTGTAGGTAATACATTCATCGCATGTATGCTTACCATCGTTGGTTACTCTATCAACGCAACGATCGTTATCTTCGACCGTATCCGTGAGAACCTGAACGGACGTAAGGATTCTTCTGTTCTAGATCAGATCGTGGATGACAGTATTACACAGACATTGACCAGAAGTATCAATACTTCTATTACCACATTCATCATGGTATTTATGCTGGCTATTCTCGGTGTAGATTCCGTAAGAGATTTTGCGATCCCTCTGATGGCAGGTATCATCTGTGGTGCATATTCTTCTGTATGTATTACAGGTACACTGTGGTATACAATGAAGAGGAAGTTTGGCAAAAAGAACGCATAAGAGTGCTTAACAGATGTCAATGTATATCAGATAAAAATATAAGGTGTCACGTAACAGTGGCACCTTGTTTTTACAATAAGATAAAATACAGGAACAGCCCGAAATTACGATTTTACAGTGATTTCGGGCTGTTTTCGTGTATGGGAAAATGCTTATAATGCTTTTATACTGATTTACGGTTTTGCAACAAAGGAGATCCATTCACCTAAAGTGTTTTCTTCGATGATCGTAAAATCGTTATCCGTCAGTGCCCTGCGGACATCGTCGCCCCGGCTGGCGAGAATGCCCGAGGAGATAAATACGCCGTCGGGTTTGAGGAATGGACGGATCATACCTGCAAGAGGGATGATCACATCGGCAAGAATATTTGCAACCACAACATCAAAGGGTTCCGGGCAGGCTGCCTTGATCGTGGTGCTGTCCTCAAGAATATTGCCGTGGATGGCTCGGATACGGTCACAGCCGATATGATTCCGCTCTGCATTTTCCAGTGTGCCGGTAACGGCAGAAGGATCAATATCCAGACAAAATGCGCTTTTAGCTCCGTAAAGAAGTGCTGCGATCGCAAGAATACCGCTTCCACAGCCGGCGTCCAGTATGGTTGTTTCGGTCGAAATATATTTCCTCAGGGAGGTCATACAGAGGCGTGTGGTTTCATGGGTTCCGGTGCCAAAAGCAGAACCAGGCTCGATCAGAAGGAGAGTGTCCTTCTCAGTGGCGATATCCGGCTGTGCTTCCCAGACGGGAGTGACGATCAGATCATCCGATACCCGGAACGGATGAAAACTGTCCTTCCATTTATCCTTCCACTGGGAATCGTCCTGGACGGAATAGGAGATTTCCGGATCCGGGAATGGAACAAACTGCTGCATTTCTTTGATCCTCCCGCGGAGAGCCTGAATCAGTTCTTCCGGACTTTGCTCTGCCGGTGCCGGAGCAAAATCGGCATCCCGCAGGGAAGAACCGGTGCTGTAAAATTCCCGCTCCTGTGGATCGTTTTCTCCCTCCGTGTAGAAAGTCAGGACGGATTTACCGTCATCAGGTCCCATATCTGCCGGGATATCCGTATACATCTGCTTTTCCTCCTCCGGGGTCAGAGGGACATGGTCGGAAATCTCAAACCCCTGTATGCCGAGCTCATAAAGAAGCTCGCCGATGACCTCAGCGGCATCGGTGGTTGTATATACCTTATATTGGATCCATTTCATAGTTATCTTTCATTCCTTTCTCACGCTATCTTCCGTTTTCGTTATGAATTTGTGGGCTGCTTTACAGCGATAGCCAATTGTGATAAATTCATTATAACAAAGAGAGGGACGTTAGACAAATGAAACAATGGATGATAAAAAAGAATCCCGCAGATCTGGGAAGGATTGCGGAGAGATATCATATATCGGAAATTTTAGCGGAGGTGCTGGTAAAGAGAGGCCTTTATGACTGGGCGGCCATGGATGATTATCTGTATCCGTCTATGGATAAGTTACATAGTGCTCATGACATCTATGATCTGGATCAGGCACTGGATATCATAAGAGAAAAGATACAAGGTCACCGGAAAATACAAGTGATCGGGGATTATGACGTGGATGGTGTAATGTCAACGGCAATCCTGGTGCTGGGGCTCAGAGGCCTTGGAGCAGATGTGAGCTGGCGTGTACCCCACCGGCAGAGGGATGGCTACGGCCTGCGCAGTTATATGGTAGAGCAGGCTTATGAAAAGGGCGTGGATACGATCATTACCTGTGACAATGGTATTTCTGCATGGGATGCTGTGGTTCGTGCGAAGGAGCTTGGGATGATCATGATCGTGACAGACCATCATGACGTTCCCTTGGATAATGAGACGGGAGAGGAGAGGATTCCTCCGGCGGATGCCGTGGTGGATCCCAAGAGGAAAGACAGCGTATATCCCTGGAGAGAAATGTGTGGTGCCGGTCTGGTATACCGGCTGATCGCAGAACTCTATGGGGACAGGGAAGAAGAGACGTTTTTGAATGAGCTTTTATCCATGGCGGCAGTGGCAACAGTTTGTGATGTGGTTCCTCTCCAACAGGAAAACAGAACGATCGTCAGTTGTGGACTGGAGTTTTTGCAGCATAGCACCAACAAGGGGCTGGCTTCTCTGATCCGTCAGCTTGATCTGAACCGGGCGGTGGATTCCGGCTGTATTGGATTCCGGATCGGTCCGTGTATTAATGCGGCAGGCAGGCTGGAGGATGCTTCTACAGGAGTAGAATTGATGCTTGCGACAGATCAGGAAAAGGCAGACAAACTTGCGGCAGAGCTGATCGCACTGAATGAGAGCCGGAAAGACATTACGGCAAGGTCTACCGAACTGGCAGAGAAGCAGATTGAGGAGGAAGGATATCTGAGTCAGAATATTCTGGTGGTTTTTGTGGAGCAGTGTCCCGAAAGTGTAGCCGGGATCGTGGCAGGCAGGATCAAAGAAAAATATTACCGTCCTACTATGATACTCACCAGATCAGGAGATCATCTGAAGGGGTCCGGACGTTCTATACCGGGATACCATATGCAGCAGGAGCTGAATGCCTGTGGAGAGCTGTTACTGGAATATGGAGGCCATGCTATGGCTGCAGGTTTTTCGCTGGAGGAAAGCAAGCTTGACATTTTGAGGGATACCCTGAATCAGAGATGTACTCTTACCAAAAAGGATCTGGTGGAAAAGATAACCATAGATCGTGAGGTGGCATTGGCACAGATCAGCGGAAATCTGGTGCGGGAGTTGAATTATCTGCAGCCGGTGGGAGAAAAAAATGAAGGCGCTCTTTTTGCCAGACGGGGGTTGGAGTTTTTGTCTGTAAAGATCCGGGGAAAAGAAGGTCAGGTAGGAAGTTTTATGGCTCTTGATCAGGGGAGACGCTATAATCTGGTGGATTTTCAGACAGATCAGTGTACGAAGCGGGAAATCTGCAGAAAATATTCGGAGCAGATGTGGCAGGATTTGGTGGATGGCCGTGCCACCGGCTGCTTTATGGATGTTATTTATATTCCGAAGATCAATGAGAGATACCAGGAGCTGCAGTATACCATAGTTGACTGCAGATAGAGAAAATGGTATGATGAAAGGAACAAAAAGGAACAAAAGCAGATTGCATTGGAGCAATCTGCGACATTAGTTTAGGTCAAAAGAGTTTGTACCGGAAAGGAGTTATTTATGTCAGATATTTCATCGGTATCTTCATTGTCCAATTTGTCAAGAGATCTGTACTACCAGTATCTGATCGATCATAACTCCATGAGTACGATGTTCAATGCGATATCCGGCAACAGTGACGATTCCTCTGATTCTTCGGGGATCATGAATGCGATCGGTTCCGGACTGGGATATGGCTTGTCTTCGCTGAATGGCGTGCAGGGACTGGATGCCCTGTCAGGATTGTCCGGAACTTCCGGGAGTGATGACAGTCTGCTGGGATTATCACAGGGGATATCCGGATTTGCGGGTATTTTACAGTCATATCTGACTGCACAGACCACAGAGGCTTCCAAAATGGCGGATTCCATGGCTTCTGTATTGGAGGAGGCAGCACAGACGGAGGATACTTCGAGTCTGACTTACCGGACAGTGCAGGAGATATATCAGTATTTTCAGGAGCAGAGCAGGAAGCCTGCTTCGTTACTTTAGGATATGAGAGATATGATATGGGATCATACATAAACAGATTATTGCATAAAAAAATCACAGACTCCGTTCTCGGAAGAGGACGGAGTTTTTTGTACAGACATTTTTATCGGGAGAAGCTTATTCAATCAGCGTTTTTTGAATGGAAAAGCGGTAACAAAAGGAAAGAACGGTCTGCGACACATAATAAAAGATCAGGAGTACCAGGGGAACCTTTCCGACAGGAAGATCATACCAGTATTCGTCGGGCTGGATCCACTGCCATACAGCCAGGAGAAACAGCCCCAGAATAAAACAAAGGCGTTCCGCTTTGTATTTAGTATAGCTGAAATGATACTGTTCCATGATCTGCGGGATAGAAGATTGTTTTTTGGCAGCTTCATTTTTCTGAGGCTGGGAGGTCTCCCAGATAAGATTCAGGAAAGGGGGAAGCACCAGAAGGGCAGCAAGAGGATAGAGAGCCGCCGGATAGTGGATAAAATACAGAGGGAAAAGCAGGATACAGATCATGTATCTGGAGGCGCGAAGTGCGCAAAAACGGCTGATGATACGTTCCTCATGACGGGAACGGACTGTGGATGCTTTCATGATATTCCTCCCAAAATGATTCAATATGAGTTAAGTGTAATATACATATTGACGGGAATCAATGAATAATTATAACTTTTTTATGAAAAATTGGTAGAAAATGAAAATAGTCTTTGAATTATCTGAAAAATGGTATATAATAGCATAGAATACGTTTATTTTTGTTACAAAACGGAAAAAATAGAGAAATAGGATGTAAGGAAAGGAGAAAACAAATGGTTGGTAGTGATATTGGAATTGATCTTGGTACAGCCAATGTACTTGTATATATAAAGGGAAAGGGTGTCGTTTTAAGAGAGCCGTCAGTTGTAGCATTTGACCGTGACACCAATAAGATTAAGGCAATCGGAGAGGATGCACGTCTGATGCTGGGCCGTACTCCGGGAAATATCGTGGCAGTCAGACCATTGCGCCAGGGTGTTATTTCTGACTATACCGTAACTGAGAAGATGTTGCGTTACTTTATTCAGAAGGCATGCGGAAAGACACGTTTCAGAAAACCGCGTATCAGTGTCTGTGTGCCGAGTGGTGTTACAGAGGTAGAGAAGAAAGCGGTAGAGGATGCTACTTATGAGGCAGGTGCCCGTGAGGTGGCTATCATTGAGGAGCCGATCGCAGCAGCAATCGGTGCCGGGATCGATATTTCCAGACCATGCGGTAATATGATCGTGGATATCGGTGGCGGTACTGCTGATATTGCGGTGATCTCTCTGGGAGGCACTGTTGTCAGCACTTCCATTAAGGTTGCCGGTGATGATTTTGATGAGGCGATCGTTCGTTATATGCGTAAGACACACAATCTTTTGATCGGTGAGCGTACAGCAGAGGATATCAAGATCCAGATCGGATCTGCATATAAGCGTCCGGAGGTTGTTTCCATGGATGTGCGTGGACGTAACCTTGTGACAGGACTGCCAAAGACCATTACAGTTACTTCTGATGAGACTATGGATGCATTGAAGGAGATCACATCCCAGATCGTAGAGGCAGTTCACAGCGTTCTGGAGAAGACACCGCCAGAGCTTGCAGCAGATGTCTCTGACCGTGGTATTGTTCTGACAGGTGGTGGAAGTCTTCTTTACGGTCTGGAGGAGCTGATCGAGGAGAAGACAGGTATTACCACTATGACGGCAGAGGATCCGATGACAGCGGTAGCGATCGGTACCGGCCAGTTTGTAGAGTTTTTAAGTGGAAAGCATGATGAGGCTTAAGCTGATCCGGTGATCAGCCGATATATATTAAGAGAGACTGACTGGATTTTGATCCGGTCAGTTGAAATTTTCCGCAAAGCTTGTAAGAAGGAGGAATCCCATGACAAGAGGTTTGTATACTGCATATACAGGTATGTATAATGAGCAGAAAAGACTGGATATTATCTCGAACAACCTTGCAAATTCCGCAACGATCGGTTATAAGGAGGAGCAGGTGACCAGTCAGGCATTCAAAGAAATGCTGACATATAAGATCAGGGATCGTTCCAATGGATTTGTAGATGAACCCATCGGAAATATGAGCCTTGGTGTAAAGATTGGAGAGACATATACCAATTGGGATCAGGGGTCTTTGCGGCAGACAGAGAATACATATGACATTGCGATTCAGGGAAAAGGCTTCTTTACGGTTCGCGTAACCAATGCAAAGGGCGAGGATAAGACCTATTATACCAGAAACGGTTGTTTTACCGCTACAAGGGATGGTTTTATCGTGGACAGCGATGGCAATCATCTGCAGGGAGAGGGCGGAGATCTTCAGGTTCCTACAGATGCGGCAAGGATTGTGATCGATCAGGACGGTGCCGTTTATGCAGATGATGTTTATGTGGACACGATCAAGATCACGGATTTTGAAGACTATAATTATCTCAAACAATACGGAGATAATTTCTGGGAGACGGTTGATGGTGCTACAGCTGTAGACGGAGATTATTCCCTGCAGCAGGGATATACAGAGCAGTCTAATGTCAATGTGATCGACCAGATGGTAGATATGATCACGATCACCAGAGCGTATGAAGCAGGACAGAAGATGATCCAGACACAGGACAGCCTGCTGAATCGTTCTGCAAATGATGTTGGTAAAGTTGGATAGAAAGGTGTGAATAAATTATGATGAGAGCTCTTTGGACGGCTGCTTCCGGTATGAAAGCCCAGCAGACCAGCATGGACACATTGTCCAACAATCTGTCCAATATTAATACGACAGGCTACAAAAAGGAAACAGCACGTTTTCAGACACTTTTATATCAAAATATACAAAAAAAGACGACAGATTCCGAGGGTAATCAAAAACCCATCGGTGCACAGGTTGGACTTGGTGTAAAGGTTGGTTCCATTGCCACTCAGTTTACACAGGGATCCTTTAGTACGACCAATGCAGCGTATGACTTTGCGGTAGAGGGCGAGGGCTTGTTTATGATCCAGAAGCCGGATGGCACACAGTGCTATACCCGAAACGGCCATTTCAATCTGTCCAAGAATACTTCGGGAGGCTGGTCACTGACGACACAGGAAGGATATGCGGTGTTGGATTCTACCGGCAAGGAGATCAGCTTTGATGCAGATGTGGATACTTCCAAGCTTCGTTTTGACAATTATGGCGGTATCGGTTATGTCGGGGATGATGGCAATGCGCTCCCTCTGGGGATCAATATAGGTATGGCGCAGTTTAACAATACAAATGGTTTGGAAAAGATTGGTGACAGCTATTATGTGGCCACAGATGCTTCCGGTGATGCCCGCATTGAGGGATCGGATGCTGCTTTAAAGAGAAGTATTGTGAAAAACGGATATTTAGAGGCATCCAATGTGCAGGCTGTTGATGAGATGGTAGACATGATCGTGACACAGCGTGCATATGAGATGAATTCCAAGGCGATCACAGCATCGGATGAGATGCTCCAGCAGGCCAACAATCTCCGCTCATAATAATTATTGACGGGGATCGTGAGATAAGGAAGGAGAGGATTCTATGAGTTCAGTTTTGGATGTGTCATCTCTGTACGACAGCTATTCTTCGCAGCTTAGCAGTGTGTCGGCAGGTTCCGCTTCAGACAAGATTAGTAGTGTTGGCAAGGATTCTTCTGACGAGGAGTTGATGGAAGCCTGCAAAAGCTTCGAGACATATTTTGTACAGAAGATGATCGAGGAAGCCAAGAAAACTACAGAAAATGAAGATGAACAGGGAGAATATACCAAGATGTTTGCGGATATGCGTAATGAACAGCTTGCATCTTCCATTACAGAAAGTGGTCAGATTGGTCTGGCACAACAGTTGTATGATAATTTAAAAACACAGTATAAATTATAAACATATCAAATAAAAAACGGGCCGCTGTTACTGTGATATGTATCCTGAATTTGGGACACATGTCATATTGCAGTGGCTATTTTAGTATATAGGAAAATGCTCACAATATAATGGAGATCATGGATAAAACACCGGCTTTGCCGGATGAGAAAGGAATATATAGATAAGATGGAAGAACTGGAAGGATATGTAGAAAATATTGTTTTTCGCAATGAAGAAAACGGATACACCGTACTGCATTTATCGCATCCGGACTGGGATGATGAGATATGCTGTGTAGGCTGTTTTTCTTATGTGGCGGAGGGACAGTATCTGGTGGTCCGTGGAGAAAGAGTTTTTCATAAAGAATATGGAGAGCAGATCAAGGTGTCTTCTTATGAGGAAAAACAGCCGGGGGATTCTATGGCAATTGAGAAATATCTGGGCTCCGGTGCGATCAAGGGAATCGGGCCGGCTTTGGCTGCGAGGATCGTGAAAAAATTTAAGGAAGATACATTTCGCATATTTGAGGAGGAACCGGAGCGGCTGGCAGAGGTAAAGGGGATCAGCATGAAGCTGGCGATCCAGGCTGCCAACCAGTTTAATGAAAAGAGGGAGATGCGGGAGGCGATGATCTTTCTGCAGGATTATGGGATCAGTATGAATCTTGCCGTCAAGATCTATCGCCAATATGGACAGGAGATGTATGAGGTGCTCCGTACCAATCCTTATAAGCTTGCGGAGGATATCACCGGAGTTGGTTTTAAGATCGCAGATGAGATTGCGAGACAGGCCGGTTTTTATCAGGATTCCGACTTCCGGATCCAGGCAGGTATTATATATTGTCTGCAGCAGTCCACGGCACAGGGACATTGTTATCTTCCCCAGAGGGAGCTGGTAGATGTGACGGCACAGCTTCTGGGACTTGATCCGGCATTAGTGGACTGCCATGTGGATGAGCTTTGTATGAATAAACAGATCGTCTGTAAGGATATGGATGGACAGAGGTGTCTGTATCATGGCAGACTTTACTATATGGAAATGAATTGTGCGAGAATGCTTTTGGATCTGAATCTTGACTTCGGGATAAAAGAAAAAGAATTGGAAAAAAAGATTAAGCTCATCGAGCATGAAGAAAAGATTCAATTGGATGAAATGCAGAAAAAAGCCGTATTCCAGGCTGCCTGCAACGGCGTGATGGTTATCATGGGAGGTCCCGGAACAGGAAAAACCACCACGATCAATACGATCGTGCGCATGTTTGAGGAAGAGGGCATGGATATTCTTCTGGCAGCACCGACAGGCAGAGCAGCCAAGAGAATGTCGGAGACCACCGGATATGAGGCTCAGACGATTCACCGTCTGTTGGAAATGAACGGTTCGGCAGAGGGGGATGGCGGAAGCGGAATGCATTTTGAAAGAAATAAACTACAGCCATTAGAGGCTGATGTGGTGATCATTGATGAAATGTCCATGGTGGACATTTATCTTCTGCATGCTCTTTTGGATGCATTGGTTCCGGGGACAAGACTTATCATGGTGGGAGATGCCAATCAGCTTCCGTCGGTAGGTCCCGGTAATGTGTTAAAGGATGTTATTCAGTCCAAATTTTGCAATGTGGTTAAGCTGGAGAAGGTATTTCGCCAGGCGGCGGAGAGTGACATTATATTAAATGCACACCGGATCAATCGCGGAGAACCAGTGGAGTTTCGCAAGGAAAGCAGGGATTTTTTCTGTCTGGAAAGAAATCAGCCGCAGGATATCATCAATGTGGTGATCCAGCTTATTGTCCAGAAGCTGCCACCCTATGTCAATGCGTCTCCTTATGATATTCAGGTGCTGGCCCCTATGCGCAAAGGAGAGCTTGGTATATTAAATCTCAATGAGCTTTTGCAGAAGTATTTAAATCCTTCCATGCCGGATAAGGTGGAAAGAGAGTTTCATGGTGTGTTGTTCCGGGAGAGGGATAAGGTGATGCAGATTAAAAACAATTATCAGCTCAAATGGAAAAAGGTCAATACGTTTGGAGATACCTATGAGGAGGGAGAGGGCGTATTTAACGGAGACAGCGGCGTGATACGTACCATTTCGAGTCTGACAGAAACGGTTACCGTAGAGTTTGAAGAGGGGAAGATTGCGGAGTATGATTTTAGTGATATGGAGGAGCTGGAGCTTGCATATGCGATTACGATACATAAATCCCAGGGAAGTGAGTATCCGGCAGTGATCCTTCCTTTGCTGAGTGGTCCGAGGATGCTCTTTAACAGAAATCTTCTTTACACCGCTGTTACCCGTGCAAAAAAATGTGTAACTATCGTTGGAAGCCGGCAGATGGTGGATCAGATGATCCGGAATATCAATGAAAAAAAGAGATATTCCAGTCTTTGTCAGCGGATACAGGAATTGGAGGTGGCGGATGCAGAAATGCTTTCGTGATCGTATGCTTGATTTTTTTTATCCGCCCAGATGTCCGGTTTGCGACCGGGTGCTTGCGGCAGGGACAGAAGGAATCTGTGAAAGATGTTCTATACATGTAGAATATATCAGGGAACCAAAATGCTGCTGTTGTGGGAAACCGTTGTCAGATGAGGAAGAGTTCTGCAGTGACTGCAGGGGAAAGTCTCATTCCTTTTTGCAGGGGAATGCGCTGATGCTTTATGACAGTCTGATGCAGGAGTCTATTGCAAGGTTTAAGTACAGCGGACGCAGAGAGTATGGAAGAGTGTATGCACAGGAGCTTTACAGACGGTACGGGGCATGGATCAGACGGGTGGGAGCACAGATGCTGATACCGGTTCCGGTGCATCGGTCGCGGAGAAGGAAAAGGGGCTACAATCAGGCAGAGATCATTGCGCAACATTTGTCGGGGTACACAGGCATTGCCATGAGGAACGATATGATCGTGCGTGAAAAAGCGACCCTGCCCCAAAAAGAGCTGTCGGCGGCAGAACGGTTAAAAAATCTGGAAGGGGCTTTTTGTGCGGGGAGAGGAAGGGAAGTGTTGAATCAGCTACCGGAGTGTGTTATAATTATAGATGATATTTACACAACGGGAAGTACGCTGGAGGCTTGTTCCAAGGTGCTTCGCGGGATTGGGATCGACAGGATATATTTTCTGTGTGTGTGTATCGGAAAAGGATGTTAAGGAGAGTTGTGTATGGATGTTAGAAATTGTAAGATGTGCGGCAATTTGTTTAATTATACAGGAAGCCCCCTCTGTCCGGCATGTAACAAGAAAATGGAAAAGAAGTTTTCGGAGGTAAAGGAATATATACGTGCGAATCCGACCAGTTCTATTTCTGTTGTGTCAGAGAAGACAGAAGTGCCGATACAGCAGCTGAAACGGTGGATCAGGGAGGAGAGACTGAGCTTTTCCAAGGATTCCGGTGTGGTGATCCAGTGTGAGAAATGTGGGGCCGCTATTTTGACCGGACGTTTCTGCAAGGAATGTAAACGGACCATGACGAAATCCTTAGAGAGTTTATATAGTACTTCTGCCGGAGAACCGGCCAGAAAAAAAGGCTCTGAGAGTGCCAGGATGCGTTTTATCGACAAGTAGATACAATACGGAGGAGGTGGACCGATTATGGAAGATATTCGGGACATACTTCGCATTCCCAACCGGGAGGTCCTTTCCGTTACGAAGGTGCTGACCGGTCTGGAGCTGGAAAAAACAGATTCTAATCATTGTACAAAGGAAAAAGTTCTGACGGTGATGATACATACCAGAGGTTTTTTTCTGGCCAATATTAAATGTGAAATGGATCGGGATATGTTTGACCGGATCATATCGGGAATGTATGGTGGGGGGATGCCGCCAGATGATGAGCAGCCGTTATATATGAATGAATATATGAATATTGTCTGTGGACGGATCGTTTCCAAGGTAAATGCGCTGACTAACAGCGTGTCCAAGCTTTCTATTCCGGAATACTTTGGTGAAAATGATCCGGATTTTGGGAGAGATGAGCAAGCGTATCATATTTTGCTTGCATATCGCCATGGACAAGGCTTTTTGCGGTTTATTATTCAGTTTGAATTTCAACAGAATGGAGGAGAAGATATATGAGTACAACAATTATGGTGGTTGATGATTCCCCTTTTGCCTCAAAGCAGATCAAGGATATTGTTGAGGATAACGGTTATGAGGTGATCGCCTATGCAAAGGATGGTGAAGAGGCGATTGAGCTTTATAAGGAGCAGAAGCCGGATATTGTTATTCTGGATATCATAATGCCGGGGATCAACGGTCTGGAAACGGCAGAGATACTTAAAAAGCAGGATCCTGAGGTGAAAATACTGATGTTGAGTTCTCTTTGTGATTCCGGAACGATGGATGAGGTAAAAAGTATCGGGGTGAAACATTTAATTCCAAAACCGCTGGAGGCAGATGTTTTACTGGCTTCGTTGGAGATGGTATCAAAATTTGCTTAAATTCGTTTATAAAGAAGTGTTGACGTAATGATGTATTGTGTCATATACTTGTTATGTGAAAATGAAAAGGAATAGGAGCATAAAATGGTTACATCAAGAATAGTGGCCACTGGTGCAGGTATCCCGAGTCAGGTTATTACAAATGATGATCTGGCCAGGATCATGGATACCAGCGATGAGTGGATCAGACAAAGAACAGGTATTGGGGAAAGACATATTTCGGGGGGCGAAGATTTATCGTATTATACCTCGAAGGCTGCAAAGCAGATCGTAGAGAGAGCCGGGATCGCTTCGGAGGATATTGATCTGATCGTTGTTGCAACTGTTACAGCAGATTATTGTACGCCAAGTGCGGCATGTATGGTACAAAAGGAGATCGGTGCGGTAAATGCAGTTGCTTTTGATGTAACAGCAGCGTGTTCCGGATTTTTATATGGTGTCAGTGTAGCGGATAAGTTTATCCGTTGCGGTGTATATAAAAATGCTTTGGTGATTGGTGGAGAGATTTTATCCAAGATAGTGGACTGGAAAGATCGTTCCACATGTGTTCTGTTTGGTGATGGAGCGGCAGGTGTCCTTTTGGAACGTTCTGAAGCAGAGGATGGCATTCTCGTGGAGGAGCTCGGATCTAAGGGGGAGGATTATGATGTCCTTACAGCCCGCAGACTTGCGCCGTCCAATGTGTTTAATGATGTGAAACCACAGGAGGAATGTGGTCATGTTACAATGGATGGAAGAGCGGTGTTTAAGTTTGCCACCAAAAAGATTGTATCCAGTGTGGAGCATGTACTGGAAACGGCCGGTCTTTCGGCAGATGATATTGCATACTTTGTGCCCCATCAGGCCAATGCGAGGATCGTAGAGGTTGCAGCGAGAAAGCTGAAGATCCCGCAGGAGCGTTTTTATGTGAATATTGAGCATTATGGCAATACTTCAGCTGCAAGTATTCCGATCGCACTCAATGAAATGAATGAAAAGGGACTTCTCCATAAAGGGGACAAGCTGATCCTCTGTGGCTTTGGAGGCGGTCTGACATGGGGAACACTGCTGATAGAGTGGTAAATTACTGATTGTGTATTACTGTGATGTCACAGTTAATATAATAAACAAAATTAACTAATATCTTTAGGAGGAACTGAAAATGGTATTTGAGAAGATCAGAGAAATCATTGCTTCACAGCTTGGAAAGGATGAGGATGAGATCACACTTGAGACAAATGTAAAGGACGATCTTGACGCTGATTCTTTGGATGTATTCCAGATCATCAATGATATTGAGGATGAGTTTGAGGTATCAATTGAGGATCCGGAGTCTATTGTTACCGTAAAAGATATCGTAGACTTTGTTGAGAATAACAAATAAGACGATTATCGCCAGCAAGCAGATGATACGGACAGTGAAGACCGAAAAGTTGAGAACCTCGTCCAACGGGGTTCTCAACATTTTATTATCGGATCCACTGTCTTTTGGTGCGTGGAGGAAAATGAATGAAGACTGTATTTATGTTTAGCGGACAGGGTGCACAGTATGCCGGTATGGGAAAAGAGTTATACCAGAATTATGCTGTGGCTAAGGATATTTTTGATCGGGCAGATGCCGTGTTAGGATACTCTATTAAAGATATTTGTTTTCAGGATGAAAAGAAATTAGGAGAGACAGAGTTTGCACAGCCTGCAATATTAACGATGAGTATTGCAGCTATGAAGGTGCTTGAAGAACAGGGAGTTCGTGCCAATATGACGGCAGGACTCAGCCTGGGAGAATATTCCGCATATGTTGCCAGTGGAGCCATGGACTTTGAGGAGGCTGTTGCTCTGGTTCAGAAGAGAGGACGTTTTATGACAGAAGCCGTGCCTTCCGGAGAGGGAGCAATGTATGCGATCATTGGACTGGATCAGGATCTGGTCGAAGAGGCATGTGAGGAAGCGACTGCTTTGGGTATGGGGCTTGCAGTTCCGGCAAATTATAATGCACCGGGACAGATCGTGATCGCCGGAAAGACCGAGGCTGTTGCGAAGGCTGCGGAGATTGCAAAGGAAAAGGGTGCAAAGCTTGCGGTGAAGCTGAAGGTGAGCGGACCATTCCATACTTCATTGTTACAGCCTGCTTCTGACAAGCTGAAACCGGAGCTGGAAAAGATGCATATATCAGATATGAAGATGCCTGTATATACCAATGTGAATGCACAGGTAGTGGCAGATAAGGATGAGATCATTCCAATCCTGACAAAGCAGATCTGCTGTCCGGTAAGATGGGCAGATATTATCCGCAATATGAATGAGCAGGGAGCGGATACTTTTATAGAATTAGGACCGGGAAAGGCATTGACCGGTTTTGTGAAGAGAACATTAAAGGGTGTCAATATCCTGAATGTGGAGGATATGTCTTCCCTTGACAAGACCATGAAGAAGCTTCATGAGATCGTGTGATCCCAGGAAGATGCAGGAGGATTTATGTTAAAAGGAAAAAACGTAATTGTTACAGGAGCAGCAAAGGGGATTGGAAAAGCCATTGCTTTGGCATTTGCCAAAGAAGGATGTAATATTGTCCTGAATTATCACAGTCATCTGGATGAGGAGACGGTGAAGGAGATCGAGGCCTGTGGTGTGGTCTGTAAGCCGGTGCAGGGCGATGTCAGTGATTTTGCATTTGCGGCAGATATGATCAAAGAGGTCAAAAAAGAGCTGGGAAGTATTGATGTTCTTGTAAACAATGCAGGAATTACAAAGGATATGCTTCTGATGCGCATGACGGAGGAGCAGTTTGATGATGTGATCAATACGAATCTGAAGGGAACCTTCAATATGATCCGCCACGTCAGCAATGTGATGCTGAAGCAGAGAAGCGGAGCAATCATTAATATGGCATCCGTAGTTGGAATTAACGGAAATATCGGTCAGGCAAATTATGCGGCATCAAAGGCGGGCATTATCGGACTGACCAAGTCTACAGCAAAGGAGCTGGCATCCAGGGGCATTACCTGTAATGCTATTGCGCCGGGATTTGTGGAGACAGATATGACGGCTGTCCTGAAGGAGGATGTACAGAATGCGATCCTCAGTGCGATCCCGCTGAAACGTGCCGGTAAAGTTGAGGATATTGCAAGATCCGCTGTATTTCTGGCAGAGAATGATTATATTACCGGCCAGGTGTTGAACGTCGATGGCGGAATGGTGATGTAATGAGGGCAAGAGATAATCTGGATGCATAGAAAAGCAGAAATGAGGGTAAGAGAATGGCAAGAAGAGTTGTTGTAACTGGTATGGGAGCGGTGACGCCCCTTGGCAGCACGGTAGATACCTTTTGGGACAATATCCGGAAGGGACAGTGCGGAATCAAGATGATCACAAAATTTGATACCGAAGAGTTTAAGGTAAAGGTTGCCGGAGAGGTGGAAGGCTTTGATCCGGAGCTTTATATGACGAAGAAAGACGTCAAGAGAAATGATCTGTTTGCGGTATATGCCCTTGGTGCTGCCGTGCAGGCATTTGAGGACAGTGGTCTTGATATGGAAAAGGAAGATGCTGACCGGGTCGGTGTGATCGTGGGATCCGGTGTAGGCGGTCTGATGACCATGGAGGAGCAGGTGACCAAGATGAATGACAGAGGTCCTGCCAGAGTATCTCCATTGTTTATTACTATGACTATCGGTAATATGGCAGCCGGCAATATTGCGATCCGTTATGGAGCAAAAGGAATCTGCGAAAATGTCGTGACGGCATGTGCGACAGGAACCAATGCCATTGGTGATGCGTTCCGTCAGATCAAGGACGGTCGTCAGGATGTGATGTTTGCAGGTGGTGCAGAGGCAGCAATCTGCCGCATTGGTATTGCGGGATTTACAAATCTCACAGCATTATCCAGAAATCCGGATCCAAAGGATGCATGTAAGCCGTTTGATAAGGACAGAGACGGATTTGTTATGTCAGAGGGAGCCGGTGTGCTGATCCTTGAGGAGTTAGAGCATGCAAAGGCAAGAGGAGCAAAGATTTACGGAGAGATTGTTGGATACGGTTCTAATGGGGATGCATATCACATTACTTCTCCGCTGCCGGATGGTTCCGGTGCGGCAAAGGCGATGAAGCTTGCCATGGAGGAAGCCGGTATCACACCGGAGCAGGTATCCTATATCAATGCTCACGGAACGAGCACCCATGCCAATGAGATTGGTGAGACCGCAGCGATCAAGCTTGCGCTGGGAGAGGAAACGGCATATAAGGTGCCGGTCAGCTCTACCAAGTCTATGACAGGCCATTTATTAGGTGCTGCCGGAGCGATAGAGGCGATTATCTGCGTGAAGGCGATGCAGGACAATTTCCTGCCGGCAACGATCAATTATAAAACACCGGATCCGGAATGTGATTTGGATGTGATCCCGAATGAGGGAAGACAGGTAGATAATGTAGAATATGTATTATCGAATTCACTTGGCTTTGGTGGCCATAATGCTGTGCTGTGTTTCAAAAAATGGCAGGGCTAAACAGGAATTCTTGAGGGATATATCTGCCGCATAAGAGCAGATGAGAAAGGAAGGAAGCATGCGTTACGAGGAGATTAAGCAGTTGATCGATCTGTTTGAAGAGACAGATCTGGCAGAAATGGAGCTTACCAGGGAGAATGATGGTCTTCGTCTGGTACGGGGCAATGCGGGAAAGGCAGTAAGCCAGCCGGCAGCAGTAGCTCAGCCGGAAATACCGGACGCTCCGTCACTTTCTGATTTACAGGATATTGTGGCATCTGTACAGAACGGAGCAAGAGAGGCGATGGCAGGTGGCTCTGCTGTAGAGGCTGCTTCGGATGTCCAGCCGGAGGGAGAGGTTGTTACAGCACCGATCGTGGGAACATTTTATGCGAAGCCGGCACAGGACAAGGATCCTTTTGTGAAGGTAGGAGATACCGTTGCAGAGGGAGATACCCTTTGTATTATTGAGGCAATGAAGTTTATGAACGAGGTTCCAAGTACTGTTGGCGGCACCATCAAAGAGGTGCTGGTTCAGGATGGAGATTTTGTTGAGTTTGGCCAGCCTTTGTTCAGAATTGGATAAAATGGAGGAAGATGAAAATGGAATGTGTAATGGATATTAAGCAGATTATGGAGATCATTCCCCATCGTCAGCCGTTTCTGCTGGTGGATCGTATTGTGGATATGGTGCCGGGAGAGAGTGTGACGGCCATCAAAAATGTCTCAATGAATGAGCCGTTTTTTGCCGGACATTTTCCAAACGAACCGGTGATGCCGGGAGTGCTGATCGTAGAGGCAATGGCACAGGCCGGAGCAGTTGCAATTCTTTCCCAGGAGCAGTTTAAAGGAAAAACAGCATATTTTGGCGGAATCAATAAGGCAAAGTTTAAGAAAAAAGTAGTGCCTGGTGATACACTGCGTATGGAGGTTTCCATTGTGAAGCTGAAAAAGAATGCCGGTATTGGACAGGGAACAGCCTATGTAGACGATAAAGTAGCTGCACAGGCAGAATTTATCTTTATGATTGGATAATTGTGAGGATGGGATGGAGGAGCGCATGTTTGATAAAATATTAATTGCGAACCGTGGAGAGATAGCTGTTCGTATAATCCGTGCCTGCCGGGAGATGGGCGTGAGGACCGTGGCTGTTTTTTCGGAGGCAGACAGGGATGCTTTACATACACAGATGGCAGATGAGGCCGTTTGCATTGGCGGAGCCAAGGTGGCAGAGAGCTATCTGAATATGCAGAATATTATCAGCGTAGCAGTAGAAAAAAAGATTCAGGCGATACATCCGGGTTTTGGATTTTTGTCTGAAAACAGTACATTTGCCTCTATGTGTGAGGTGTGCAACATTAAATTTATAGGACCGAGTCCGGCTGTGATCGACGCCATGGGCAATAAAGCCAATGCAAGAGAAATGATGATCAAGGCAGGAGTTCCTGTGATTCCGGGAAGTGACGGAGTTATTGAGAGTCTTGATAAAGCCTATGAGGTGGCAGACAGTCTGGGGTATCCTGTGATGGTCAAAGCTTCTGCCGGAGGCGGTGGAAAGGGCATCCGTATTGTGCGGAGCCGTGATGAGATGGAGAATGCCTATGAGTCTGCCAAGGGAGAAGCTATGGCGGGCTTTGGTGATGATGCGGTCTATATGGAGAAGCTGATCGAGAACGCCAGACATATCGAGGTTCAGGTGTTGGGAGATCAGTTTGGCAATGTGGTACATCTCGGAGAAAGAGACTGTTCTCTTCAGAGAAAGAATCAGAAGGTATTGGAGGAATCTCCGTCACCGGCACTCAGTCAGGAGAAGCGCGAAGAAATGTGTGCTGCCGCAGTACGTGCAGCGAAGGCAGCGGGATATCAGAGTGCAGGAACCATTGAATTTCTCTATGACAAATCCGGCAATTTCTATTTTATGGAGATGAATACCAGAGTACAGGTTGAACATCCTGTTACGGAAATGGTCACGGGGATTGATATTATCAAGGAACAGATCCGTATTGCTGCAGGTGAGCCATTGTCAGTCTCACAGGATGATATTCAGATCAGTGGTCATGCGATCGAGTGCCGTATCAATGCAGAAAATCCGGATAAAAACTTTGCCCCTTGTCCGGGAAAGATCCAGTCTCTGTTATTGCCGGCAGGTGGTCTGGGACTTCGTGTGGATGCTGCGGTATTTCAGGATTATGTGATTCCGCCATATTATGATTCTATGATCGCAAAGGTGATCGTTCATGGAAAGGACCGCCAGGAGGCCATTGCAAAAATGCGCCGGGCACTTTATGAATTTGTGATCGATGGAATTGATACCAATATAGATTTCCAGGGAATGATATTAAGCCATCCGGATTATATTTCCGGTGAGTTTGATACATCCTTTATTGAGGAGAAGATTTTGAAGTAATTTTCGTGGGATTTTAGCCGAATAGGTGTATGGCAGGCGATAAAGCAAAGTGATCTGCCAATCGCGTGTCTGTACCATAATATGGACAGACAGAAAGGAAGGATCTTGTGAATTTATTTAGTAAAAGAAAGAATTATTTTTCTTTGGATACTCCATCCGAAAAGAAAAAGACAGATCGGAAGAAAAAAGAACAGGGGCCATCGATTCCAAATGGTATGTGGATCAAATGTAATACCTGTAAAATGATCATATACAAAAAGGAGATCACAGAATATAAGCTGTGTCCAAGCTGTGGGGCGCATTTTCGCATGACGCCTGCTGAGCGGATCGCTATTACCTGTGATGAAGGATCTTTTCAGGAGTTTGATGCCGATATGATCCCGGAGAATCCGATGGAATATCCGGATTATGATAAAATTATTGGGAAAGCGCAGGACAAGACAAAGCTCCGGGAGGCAGTTGTCACAGGACGCTGTAAGATCGAGGGGAATGACGCAGTCATTGCCATTATGGACAGTCATTTTATGATGGGCAGTATGGGATCTGTAGTTGGGGAAAAGATTACCCGTGCAGTGGAAAGAGCCACGGAGGAGAGACTTCCGATCATTATATTTACCACATCCGGCGGTGCCAGAATGCAGGAGGGTATCATTTCGTTAATGCAGATGGCAAAGGTGTCGGAGGCGCTGGGACGTCATGATGCGGCGGGACTTTTGTATGTTACTGTTTTGACAGATCCAACCACGGGAGGCGTCACAGCCAGCTTTGCCATGCTGGGAGATATTATTTTGTCCGAGCCGAAGGCGTTGATCGGTTTTGCGGGACAACGTGTGATCCAGGGAACCATTCATCAGAAACTGCCGGAGGGCTTTCAACGGGCAGAGTTCCAGCTGGATCATGGATTTGTGGATCGCATTGTTCATCGTGAGGAATTGCGTGGGGAGCTTGGGAAGATTTTAAAGCTTCATCAGACAGGAAAGTGAGGAAATGGACATGAATGAAAGTATGAGATCTGTGACCATTGCCCGTCAGATCGACCGCCCCAGTGCAAAGCAGTTTATTGATGAAATGTTTGAGGATTTCATGGAATTTCACGGGGACCGCATGTTTGGTGATGATGGTGCGATCGTTGGAGGAATTGCCAGCTTAAACGGGATGCCGGTGACTGTGATCGGGATTCAGAAGGGGCATACTTTAGAGGAAAATGTCAACTGCAACTTTGGACAGCCCAATCCGGAGGGATACCGCAAGGCACTCCGGTTAATGAAGCAGGCTGAGAAATTCCACCGTCCGGTGATCACTCTGATCAATACGGCGGGAGCATTTCCGGGTGTCGGTGCAGAGGAACGGGGACAGGGAGAAGCCATTGCCAGAAATCTTATGGAGATGTCCCGGTTAAAAACACCGGTGATCAGTATCTTTATCGGAGAAGGCGGCAGCGGTGGTGCTCTTGCCCTTGCCGTGGGAGATCAGGTATGGATGCTGGAGCATGCGGTTTATTCGATTTTGTCTCCGGAGGGATTTTCCAGTATATTGTGGAAGGATCCTACCAGAGTGGCTGAAGCAGCCGAGCGTATGAAAATGACAGCGAAGGATCTTCTAAAGAATCATGTGGCGGACCGGATGTTTGCTGAGCCGGAGGATGGTCTGGAGCATCATCTGCCGGAGGTGGCAGGGGAGTTAAAGCAGGCGTTGACGGAGGTGTTGCCAGAGCTTGTTGATACAGATACGGAGGAGCTTTTGCAGAAGAGGTATGAGCGTTTCCGTCAGTTTGGAAGCTTTGTGGAATAGAAAACAGAAATATTATCAAATCGATTTTATAGTGCAGTAAGAGAAAAGCTCAGATTTGTCATGGTTTATACAAAATGACAATCCTGAGCTTTGTTTTAGAATATAGGAAAATGCTCGTAACTTAGTGCAAAGCCAACGAGAATTGCAGATGATTTTATATCACAATATTGAGCAGAAGTGAAATACTGCATTGTTTTTTTGTGATTTTTATTTTAACCGGATACCGTCCTTTTCGATAGTGATATATTCTTCTTTCATGAGGCGACCGATTGCACGTTTGAATGCATTTTTGCTCATGTGGAAGTGGGCTTTGATCTCCTCCGGTGCACTCTTATCATGGTATGGAAGGAAACCGTCGGCATCTTCCAGACGGTGAAGGATAAATTCAGCATCCTCCTCCATCTGCTCCGGAATTTTCTTTTTGACACTTAAGGACAGACGCCCGTCCTCAAGCACCTGTGATACTCTGGCATAAACCGGCTGGTTGATGCGATACTTCTCGAAAACCTCCTTCTTTGGGATCAGTGCAGAGTATTTATCATCTACGGCCACAAATACACCGAAATTATCACTGATCTCATAGACGCGGCCAAATACTTCGTCATCTTTCTGATAATCAGAATCATTCAACAGGCGGTCATAAACATGCATGGATGCACAGAGGCGTTCACTTTTGTCAAGATACATTGTTACCAGAACGGCATCTCCCGGTTCTACCTTGTAAAGCTGCTGCTTGAACGGAAGCAGCAGATCCTTGGAAAGTCCCATTTCCAGAAAAGCACCGATCTTTGTCACTTCCTTTACCTTCAGACGGGCAACACCGCCAAGCTCCAGCTCCGGCTCCCAGGTGGTGGCGATGGGACGATCCTCGGAATCCCGGTAAACAAATACTGTCAGGGCGTCCTTAAGCTGTGTTCCCTTTGGAACCTGTGCCTTTGGCAGCAGGATCTTGTCTGCATCGTCTCCTCCGGGAGTATTCAGATAGACGCCAAAGTCTGTGGTTTTTACCACGATCAGTTCCTGTGTTTTACCAAGTTGTATTTTTTCAGACATAATATTCCTCTTTTCTGAGCGGTTATCACTCTACTTCCTTATAATTCAAAATATATCCATCGTAACTGGAACAACGAATAAATAATCTTGATAATCATACCACAAGTGGGGAAAATGGGAAAGTAGAAGATGATTTTGAAGATAAAAGAAAATTGGCTGTGCAGATCTTTCCCGGTTTTATGTGGTTTTATGTGGTTATATTTTTGTTGGTTGAACCCCTTGTAAAAACGTGATATACTTTGAAACGAAAGTTGTCTGCAGTTAAATCAAAGCAGACATGACAGGATTCCATACAGAAAATGGATCAGAAAATGAACCCCTTGCAGTGATGAAAAGTGGCTGAGGGGAGAATGGAGGATATTGATATTATGAAGAACGTAATCAGTACAGATAAGGCACCGGCAGCAATCGGACCATATTCACAGGCAATTGAGGTAAATGGTCTTGTATACACATCCGGAGTGATTCCGGTAAATCCGGCAACAGGAGAGATTGTTGGAAGTACCGCAGCAGAGCAGGCAGAGCAGGCGATGGGCAATCTCAAAAATCTTGTGGAAGCAGCAGGAAGCTCCATGGACAAGGTTATCAAGACGGTAGTATTTATTAAGAATATGGACGACTTTGGAAAGATCAATGAGGTTTATGGAAAGTATTTTCCGGAGCCATATCCGGCACGTTCCTGTGTTGAGGTGGCTCGTCTTCCGAAAGATGTGTTGATCGAGATCGAGGCCATTGCAGCAAAATAAAGATCAGAGAAGCAAAATAAGCAGGTAAATTATACAGGGATGCCGGAAAGTGCGTTGTCATTTTCCGGCATCCTTGTTTTAGTGTATAGGAGAAATTGTCTGACAATTTATAGATAAAAAAGACAATTCTATTTGAAAAAAAATGATTGACAATGGGATGATTGTATATATTGCACAAATAAATTGATTTATATTAGTAGAATGTCGAAAGTAAGAGATAAATGTGAATAGTTATCCACATTTTGTGGATTTATAAATGGTGGAAAAATGGAGTTATTCACGAAGTTATCCACATTATACACATTTTTTACCTGTTTTTTACACAAAAACAATCTTGTCAACAAGAAAATTTGTTTTGTGTAAAAGGATAAAAATGCAAAATGTGAAAAAAAATCTTGACAGACAAATTGTGTGACAATTAACGGATGATACCCTCCACATATTTGGAATAG